>JAHFAA010000267.1 GCA_023250775.1 Bdellovibrionales bacterium | reverse complement strand
GTTCGAGTGATTTATTGATATTTTCAATGACCTTTACTGTGGCGTCCTTAAGGAAGAGGTTCTCTGGGCGGTCAAAGGATTGACTTAAGTAATATTTAATCGAGGTTTTCGCTGGGTTGAATCGGTTCAGGTAGTAATTTTGAACCATACGGCGAGTATCATAGATGTCGTTCAATCTGAAATCTTCGTCTTTAAAGAAACCGAAATCGTCCTGCTCCGTGATCGGATAGTTGATGGTTTTATAATTAGGAGAGGCCAAGTCGTTTAAGCGGACGAGAGAGTAAAAATATTTTACATTGAACGAGGCACTCTTCAAGTTGTCGGAATAGAAAAGGTCAACGATACAATCGAAGCTTGAGCTCACTTCGAAAGTGCGTTCCATTTCAACGTTTAAGACACCTGGTTTAATTTCATGATGAGTTTTTCGAGAGGCGGTATTACGAACACAGTTGTCGTTGGCGTTAAAAATATTGAGTTTGTTAACTTCTTGAACTTGGAGATTATCCAAATTGGGTACGAAGTAGTGGCGTTGTTGCCATGGGATTTGTGAGTTTTCAGACAGACCACCGACACACACGCCTTGGCGGTCTTTGGCACATTGCCATTCCACGTGGCGGCCGGGGATAATCAAAACAGGAGAGTTATTCAAGTCGTTATTGCGGAAACGGCCATCTTTTTCAATTTCGAAGACACGCAGTCCGTCTTCAGACCATTGGAGTTTCACGATCTTTTCATCACCTTGGAAAAATGGATCTGCAGCAACCACTTCTCTTGGAGTTCCGTGAGTCGATGGAACATACAAATACTCGGAAGTCATATCCAGATCTTTTTCTTTATTCAAAATGAGTTCGGTTCCGAAAGGCAGAACGCTGGAAATCTCCAAATTGGATTCTTGAAAGGAGTTGCTATCGAGATGAATGAGTCGTGTTTGGTTTTGATCAATTGCGGTTGAAAGCTGGGCGGTGGCAAGTAATGCGCCGTCATCATCTTCATCTCTTTTTAAAACGATCGCCGAGACATTAACTTTGAATTCTGCCCGCAAAAAACATTGGTCGAGCGCGATTTTAGCGGCCCTGGCGACACGCTCATCACACCTTAGAAGGGCGCGAATGGGAAGGCCGAAGCGGTCGGCCTTCTGTTCCACTTCACTAAGTTGAGAAGCTTCAGTAGGGCGATAAATATAGACAACGTCACCAAAAACTTTAAGGCGAACAACATCGTCCTCATTATAGGCCTTTCCATCCGAAGGAGAGGCGGTCAAAATAGATTGGTTGCCGATCAAATGACGAACCTGATTAACTCGCCATACGCGATTTTCAACCTTATCTTTGAGCAAGACTTTAGATTGTTCAACAGGTGTTTTGGCAAAGAGACCGGCCAGTTTGCGTGACGACAGAAGTGTTGGGACGCGGATATGGGTGGCGGCATCTTTATTTGTGCTTACAAATTCGATAGTGCGAGTTTCTTCACCCAAAGAATTTTTCACACGACGTTTAATCCCATAAGCTTCAACTGGGAATTGGAAGATTGGAATAAGATTTGAGTTATTGCTTAGTTCTGTTGAATGGCCCGAGAGAGTTTCTCCTGTTGAATCGAGATAGGCCACGAGATAATTTTTTGAGACTTGAAAGGTGACTTTGTAGGTTGCTCCAACACGTTCACTTTCAATGCGTAAGTCTTTAAAGAATGGCGCCAACTCTTGCGGGCCTTTGGTATAGGTGACATTGCTGGTTTTCTTCTCATTGACAGCAACCACCTGACCAAGATCGAGATCATTGTATGCCATAGCGATGTTGCCTGCTGTTTCAATCTGCACATCTTGTTGGAAGAGCGCCAAGGGTAAAACATTGTCTTTGATCTCATCAGACTCTTGAATTGGAAGTTCCTTGGCACAGCCAATGAACAACACGGCACTCAAGGCGATGAGTAAAGCGGTGGTGGATTTCAATTGCATAAAGACCTCTCCCAAAAAAGGCATTAAAATGTAAAATCAGCCGATGCGTAATACATTCCTGTTCTTATATTCGAAAATTCAATATTTGTGGTTCGTCCATCCGCGGCAAGTACACTGCCATCGGTGGTGTGTCCCAGACTGCAAGAGAATGATGAGGTAAAACTGTAACTGATCGATTCATCCAAGGAGTAACTGTCGGTTGCCGTTCCTTGATAGGTAAAGTTGCGCTGATAGACCCCATCAAAATCAATCGATAAGTTATCCGTGACAGAGAATCCAAGTGCCAAACGTTGACGAATGCTGCGTTCAGTATTTGAGCGCCCTTCGGCGGATACGGTGTACTCATGAAAATTTTGTCGTACAAAAGGACGATAGGCGAGCGTGACGCCTGAGAAGCCCAATTCCTCCAACTTAAAAGTAAGAGAAGGAGAAAGTGTCAACTGAGTGATCAGAGACTCATTTTTTCGCTGATTTTCATTCAAAGGTGCCATGAGTGAAGTTTTCAATTTTAAATCGAGCACATTATTTAAGGATTTTGTCGGAGTGCTGTAACCGATGGTCACATTTGTCCATTCATACTTTCGCTCGCCCAATAAATCCTTCGATGCAGAGACGTTCATATCAACAGCATGGGTGCCAATCGGGTGTTTGAGCCCCAGCATGTAGTCATTGGTAAAAACATGATTTTCACTGCCAAACTTTTCGGTATTGCTGTTCAAGCTGGTGGAAAAACTCCCTGACCAGGTCTTGGTTTTGGGGGCGAGAGTTGTTTCAATTGTTTGCGCCAGAATGCTTGAACTAAAAATAGCAAGTGATGCCATAAAGACAACAGGTGCAACCGTCTGGGCCAAGGATCGAACTGCTCGCATGAACTTTTCCTCATTCGACCTCATGCCGACACAACTCAAGGCGCTCCATTCCCTGCTTTTAAGTTATGAATTTTGCCATGAAAAGAACGTTGGAGGGGTGAAGTTGTAAAACTTACAGATGATTGATTATATTTTTTAGTGATTTCAATACGTTACATCAGGTAGAGGGCCATAGCAAAAAATTAAAAGTGAAATATACTATAACTATATGAAATCTTTAATAAAATTTGGACTTATCGCAGTCATCTCTCTCCTCACAACAGCGCTTTTTCCAGCTTCGGGGGAAATAAGTGAACCCGAGGCCAAGAACATCGGTCATCGCGTGGCGGCCGGCGATGGTGAATTTCATGAAAATCTCCCAGAAGATTCTTTATTGGCCCTAAGAACTGCCTTGATCGGAACAACAGACCACGGTCATCCCGTTCAATACAATCCCAATTTTTATTATCTTGAATTCGACGTGCAAGAAACAGCTGACGGGTATTTGGTTTTGTTTCACGACCACACAATCAAGCGGATGTTTCCCCAAAATGAGGTTAACTCGATCTCGCTCCAAAATATTTTGAAAACTGTCCCAAAAAATTATGATGAGTTGAAGATCCATGACCTGACCCTAGCTCAATTAAAAACCCTGGTTTTAAAAAACTCGACTGACGAAAGAATTGCAACGTTGGATGATTTTTTACAAGGCTGCCTTGATTGGGGGCTAGTGCGTCCCATTGCTTTGGAAATAAAATATTTGTACAGCGATGCTGCCCGGGAACATTTGATCAATGCCTATTCAATGTTTAGAGAAAATTTTCTCGCCCGAACGAGAGTTTTCAAGTCAAAAAAATATGATCTTGACCCGAGTGGTGTGAGTTTTTTTGGCTTTGGTGGCAATGTTAAAAATTCTTTTGATTTTAAGGATGCCCAAAGAAAAACCTATTGGTGTGATCGTTTTAAAGAGGCCGGATTTCCGAAGATCTATCAGGCCCTTATTCATTGGAATAATCTTTGCTCTTAAAGTTCTTTTTGTGCAGCAAAGCCAAAGGCGGAACAATCATAGGCCGAGGTCTTCTTAGGCTTTGGTTCTAGGAACATGGGCACGACGAACCAAGACTCATCTTTGTTCGCCAAGGCATTACACAAGAGTTCTGTTTTGTTTCGATTAATCACCAATTTAACCTTGCTGTCTTTGAGAAATTCCAGATCAGTGTCGGAGTCTCCAGCACCGAAGAGTATTGAGGCCGGTGTGCTGAGCTGCTCTGGCGCCGTATCCACATGGAAAATAATTTTATTGGCCCAGCAACGTTTGCCTTGGCGGTAGGTGATAATTTGCTGATTGCCATTCGGAAGAGTTCCACAGCCTTCAAAGGCGGTGGTGAGCACGCCGCCAGCAATCACAGGGCGAATGCCGATAACATGATTGGAGGGAATGCCGGCCTTTTCAGCAAAGGCCTGTACAAGATGTTGTTCCGAAGCTGAGACGACCCAAACGGTTACTCCATTTTTTTCCAGATATTCCACTAAGGCCTTCATGGGTTCGTAAATTCGGATGTAGCCTGCAACTTCTTTCCCGAGAATTTTCTTTTTGCTCCCCACCGGTTGTTGCAGAAAATAGTCAATGGCCATACCAGCAATGGTGCTGACATCTTCAGGTTGATGGCCTTGGAGCAGGGAAGCGCCCCAGGCATAGCTTGGCTCAACCAGAAATTTATTGAAAAGTTTATTGCTCTTATCCCATGCGGAGACGTCGTTTAAAACAGTGCCGTCGAGATAAATGGAGAGAAGTGTTTTGCCGCACTCGCCTGATGATGTGACGAGATGGACGGCCTTTTTCTTGGACTTCAGAGGGCAACGGCGATTCAATTCTTTCAGTGCCTGCTTGCTTAAAAATGGTGAGGTCGAGGCCCAGGTTTTTGGCGCAATAAAAAGATTGTGCTCAAGCATCCAAAAAAAAGTGGCATCACCAATATCATTTTTAATCATGGTGTTGTCCCAGTCAAAGACGGCGATGAGTTTGTCTTTAATAACGTCGTCTCGCATTTCTGCTTTCCCACCAGAGTGGTGAAAATAAGATTTGAGTTTGGTTTCAAAGGTCATGGGAAGTGGCGCCAGCTCTCGCTGAACGGGGGTGGCACAGGAAAAAAGAATAACGAGCAAGATGAGTGCTTTCATGGATTTACCTCAAAATTTATATCTATAACTATAATGTGCATCGTTTGAAAATTCTACAGGAGTCTTGTCTGATCGAGGTGAGTGCCGTACATCCGGCCTTCGGAGGATTTATGCGTGCTCGATTCCTGCTTGTCTTGGCCATCGCAACAGCTGCACTTTGTGCCCATGCCGAGGTCGTCGATCTCCGACCTTTGATGTCGCCTGTAAAACATCAAGGTGAGCGTGGAACCTGTAATGTATTTGCCGCCACTGCCATGATGGAATATTTAATAAAACGCGACATTGGTAAAGAGATGGATTTATCAGAGGCCTATGCTTATTGGGCGGGAAAAACTCTGGCCCCTGAATCAGATTATGTGCGCAGCCTTTACGCCGATGGAGATGGTCTGGCCGGATATCTCGCAGTTACGGCATTCCGCTATGGGGCCATACTTGAACAAGACTGGCCTTATACGGCAAAAAATTGGCAACAAAGTGGAGATCCGCGTTGCAAGAAAAATGAGCGTGGTGAATGGGCCTTGGACTGCTTTATTGGCCGCCCTCCTCGCGACCCGGCCTTGATTGGTTATCGTATGGAACCGGTCTTCGTGGCGCGAGAAAAAATTGCAGAGTACATCCAAGAAAATAAGGCCCCTGTGGCCATGAACATGATGTATTACTTCAATCTTTTTGATCAGAAAGGTGATGCCGTCAGAGTTCCGAGCGCAAGTGAAGTTCAGGCATGCTTGAAAAAAGAAAAAGATTGTGGCGGTCATGTCATTTTATTGGTGGGTTATGACGCCAGCAAGAAACGCTTTATTTTTAGAAATTCCTGGGGGCCAGACTGGGGAACAAATGGCTACGGAACCATGCCGGAAGAATATGTCCTGAAACATTGCGAGTCCTGCTATCAGCTCAACAATTT
>JAHFAA010000266.1 GCA_023250775.1 Bdellovibrionales bacterium | reverse complement strand
GCCTTGCCTACTGATAAAGCGGTTTATGAAATTGTTTCCGGTGGCACTGAGCTTATGAAGGTTGGTGATAAAGAGGTGAATGCTCGAGCCTATTTGGGGCGTTTCAATTTCACCGGCGATGATCAGCAAAAAAGAGTTGGGCAACTTTCCGGTGGTGAGAAAAATCGTGTGCATTTGGCCACCATGTTGAAAGAGGGCGGCAATGTGCTCTTGCTCGACGAACCTACCAACGATCTTGACGTCAACACTTTGCGCGCTCTTGAGGAAGCTTTGATGGAGTACGCCGGTTGTGCCGTGGTTATTTCCCACGATCGCTATTTTCTCGACCGCTTGGCCACTCATATCCTGGCCTTTGAAGGCAACAGTCAGATCGTTTGGTTCAATGGAAACTTCTCTGATTATGAAGAGGATAAGAAACGGCGAATGGGTGAGGCGGCAGTTAATCCTCAGCGATTTACCTATAAGAAACTGACGCGGACTTAATATGAAGGGCCTAATAGTTTCGAAATTTGGCGGAAGCAGCGTGAAAGATGCCTCTGCCATGGAACGTTGTGGGAAAATTGTGGCGCAAAATCCGCTGCGTAAAGTGGTTGTCATTAGTGCCACCTACAACACCACCAATCAGTTAGAAGAAATGTATCGACTGGCGCAACTCGATTTGCATGCATCCCACTTGGTCGTGGAAAAAAATTGCGAGCGGCACATCCGTTTGGTGCAAGATGTTTTGCGTCTGGCCTCATCGGATGAATTGGCGTCTGTGATCACTGATCTTGATGAACTTTATCGTGAGGCGCGAGAACTTTTGCAGGAAACTCATCAAGGGCCCAAGGCAGAGCGACTTCGTCGTGGAACGATGGAGTTGGCCCAGCAAGAAATCATGGCGCAGCTCTATAGCATTGGGGAAAGGCTCAGCTCTCGCATCTTTTGTGCTCATCTAAAAAATCTCATGCCCGAGCGTTCGGTGCGGCTCATTGATGCACGCACCATGATTCGCACCGACAGTAATTTTTTAGAAGGCCGACCAATCCTTGAAATGACAAAAAGTAAAACCGAGGCCTTGCTTGGAGATATTGTTCATAAAGACGATGTGGTGGTTACTCAAGGTTTTATTGGAATGGATGATCAGGGCCGTACCACCATTCTTGGCCGTGAAGGTTCAGACTACACCGCCACACTCTTGGGCCATGCCTTAAAACCCTCTAGCGTGGAAATTTGGACCGATGTTCCTGGGATTTTCAATGTCGACCCTCGTGTGTTGCCTAGTGCTCACGTCATTCCAGAAATTGATTATGATGATGCCACACTCATGGCCTCACTTGGTGCCAAGGTGCTTTTTGATCAAACCATGGCCCCAGTCTGTGGCCTGGGGATTCCCATTTATGTGGCCTCGACTCTCTCTCCTGAAAGTGGTGGAACCTGGATCAAGCGCTTGCCTTCAACATCGGGACCGGTTGGCCTGGCCTTGGCCTCTCATCCACGCACGTTAAAACAATTGGAGCACAGATTTGGGCAGAAAAATCCCGGAATTTTATTGGGCGAAAATGTGGGGGTTATTTCCATTATAGGTACAATGCCTGGCAGTTTTCTTTTAGAAACATTTTTAAATGGAATGGGTATCACTTCCAAAGTTCTCGAACAAGGCGAGCGCAATATTTCTATTCTGATTCCTTTAGATCGGATGGAAGAGGCCGTTGGGGCCTTACACTCTCGTCTTTTTTAAACTTTTCCAAACAAAATTTCATAGGCCGGACGATTGGGTTGACCTCCGCCGATCCATCGGATGATGTGGGCAATTTTTCGATTGTGCATATGAATGACATAATCGATATTTTGAGTAATGAGCTGAGACGCTGGCCCCGGACCCATATCGCGCAAATTGCTGTAAATTAAAAAAAGAAGAGTGAGTCGAGAAAGTGCCTCGGGCCCAGAATCGGCATGAAGGGTCGCCAACATTCCACGATGTCCTGTGTTCAAGGCCATAAAAAGTGGGACCACTTCTTGCGAGCGAATTTCCCCAAGCCAGATGCGGTCAGGTCTCATGCGAAGGGCGTAGGCCAGCAATTCTTTGAGTCCATGATTCTCACGCGCCAACATATGCGTGTGGCCAGGATAATGATCAATTTCGGCCACATCTTCCAGAACGACGACATGCTCATGACGAACTTCTTGGACAAGCGCTCGCATGAGAGTGGTTTTGCCTGAGGCGGTGGCCCCGGTAATTAAAATATTTTTCTTTTGCATGATGGCCGATGCAATGAACGGCAGGATGGCGGGGTCAATAATCTTTTCGGCCCGTGGAGCGACATCTCCCAAGCGTCTCAAAAAGAGGCGATGACTTTTGTCGGGAGCTAACGATTGATGAATCAGAGTTGCGCGAAAACGTTCTGAAAAAATTTCCGCCTCAAAACTTATGAAGGGCCGATTATAGTTCCAAATTTGGTTGGCCCCCTGTGCCCATAGCTCTAGGGAAAGGTTGAGTTCAAGCAGATTCAAATGCTCATCCCCTCCTAGGGCATTCAGCGCATACGGAGTCACGCCAGTGCCTTGATCGATATAAAATTTCCTTGGCCCAAGCACGAGAATTTCAAAATTTGTTTTTTCAAGAACTAATGGACATAAGAAGGCCAACTCAAAAAGATTTTGCAACCACAGTTGAAAGGTGGCCCGCTCCTTGAGGTTATAAACACCTGCAAATTTTTGATCCAGATTCGTCAGACTCGGCCGTTCACCTCGCAACAATTGCTCTTGAATATATTTCTGCGCCCAATTTTTTAAATCGACTAAGGTAGGGTGCGTAATTTCTTTCATAAGGCAATCTCTTCAAGCATGAATAGGGCAGAAACACGTTTGAAAATCTGTGATTTTCCATCCTCCCGAAAGGCCCTTCCGATGAGTGGGATTTTTGCCAGGCCTGGAATACCCACGCTTCTTTCCTCCAGGGCCACCATGCCTACTTGAAATAATTGGGTAGGTTTAGTCGAGTCGACAAAGAGTGATGCTTCTTCTTTAGACTGCTGTAGAGGAGCTAATGATGTGGTACTCCCTTCTCCTGATCGGTGATAGGAAACCAGGTAGTGCATTTGAAATTTTTCACCGACCTTAATAATTTTAAAACGAAATTGAAGGCCGCTAAATTTCCACTCAAGGGAGGATGTTTTGCCATCGAGAGCATAATTTTGATAAGGAATTTCATCGCCAAGTTTGATTTCGATTTCCTCCCCGAGGTGGAAAAGAACCTCTGGCTCGGCCAAAATTCCTAGTTCCACATTTTCATTTTTTAGCAAAACATCATTTTGCAAAACCAATTGCTTGAGTGCGTTTCGGTTAAAGAGTGAGCCAATATTGGTGGTAAGAGTTTCCATCCCGAGATCAAAATATTGTCCATCGGCGCGTGACATTTGAAAAAAGCGTAATTTGGCACGGAAATTTTTTTTAAAAAACTTGTCAGCAACTTGGCGAAATTGAACGAGATATTTTTCACTCAGCGTTTTGAGTAATGCTGCCGGCGGAGGGTTTGATTGTGAGACGGCGCATTCAACATCCATTCCACTATAGGTACAGCGGAAATAATCGGCCCAGTTTTCATAAAGCTCACGATAGATTTTTACAATCATCTCTTTCGCCAAACTTTCCTGAAGCGATAAATTGAAAATTCCTCGCTCTTTGATTTCAGTTCTTATTTGATGGGCCAAAGCATAATCGTTGGCATTTTTGATCTCACCGCTGATGTTCAGGTAATGACCAACCCAGGTGGTTTTCCAGCCGGCGATTTCGGCGGCCTGGGCAACATTTTGCAGTTTCAGCTGGTCTCGCTTGGAGAGGATATAGACCTGGAGTTTGCGCGAGATGCCTTTTTGATCGAGTCCCATAATCTCGCTAAAACCGGTTTTCTTCGCCAGGATCCATAGCTCGCCTTTTTTAGGGCCAAATTTATAGGATAAACAGTCCTTATTACTGACCGAAAACTGGGCCAATTCAGGCAAAAACAACTGCCGATGCTCTCCCACTCCAAGCAGAATCGTTTCTGGAATGGCCTCGAGTTCGGCCCCCGCCATGGGGTGGGGAAGCCCTATGATGAGGACGCTTAAGAAGATTTTGACTTTTTGCTTCAGGCCAGGTAAAAGGATTGGCTCATCTGATACCCAATAGATTGTTAACATATTGATTCTATAGAGGAGATATTTCATGGTTTCCAACACAAAACAAACCGAAGCAGTTCGTAAAAGCAAAAGAAGAAGATGTGGCAGAAAACGTAGGGCCATTGATCGTACGAAGGGTACGACCCCAAAATTTCCCATCCATGAGAAATAATTTTTAGTCGTAGGCAATTTGCTTATACAAAGGAGGGTCAACAGACCCTCTTTTTTTTGCTTATTTTCGCTCTTTCTCATGGTTTTTCCTCTCCCGATTGCGGATTTTTTGCCAATAAGTGGCCAAAGGACTCCTGAAAAAAGTCCTGTTGCGCCATGATGACTTTAAAAGTTTCCTCTCCTTCTACTATGCAAAAGTAATAGAGTGCTTCGTAGACTCTCTGGCAGGGCCTGAATTGGGCAATAAGGTCGATGGCACTTTCGGGAATTCCGATATCGCGAATCAGGTGTTCTTTGACAAGCTGGGCGCGCTCTTCTTGCTGCCAATGGGTGATGAGGACCAAATGTCGGCCATTGGCCCAGCATGGAGAGATGATGGCAAAAGAGAACGCCACCAAAAAGATAAAATTACAGCAATATTTCAACATAAGGATTTTCCTTTGTGATGTGAGTGAGAGGAATGGGCGGGATCGCCATTAAGATATTTTCTTGAAGATCACTATGAATCATTTGAATCAAGCGTGCGGCATCACCCGGTTGCACCTCGATTGAATATAGTTTGCGCGCAGTCTGCGAGAGGGCGTCACTTTTTTCTTCCGGGTCCTCATCCCAAACCCAAGCGGTCGAGACATGCACATGTTGTTCTTTATCGACTAATGTCACGTGCGTTTTTTGATTCTGGTTTAGAGAGATCAAAAGATTGAGGGGCAGACGGAGAGTCACATTGCCGAGGGCCGCCGTGAGTTTCGGCGGGGCCGGATGAGTTTGAGTCGGAAGCATTAATGCAAACATGGCAAGATTACTTGCGAACAAGGCGAAATAAAAACGGATGCGCAGTTGCTTCATGGCAAGTCGTGTAGGACGGGAAAGTAATTCTTCTAAGTTAAAGGCCTGACCGTTTTGAGTGGTATTCATCGTTTAGATCTCAGAAGTTCTTTTTTTGTGACTTGTTGGATTTTTTCGCTTTCTCGGGAATATTTCCAAAAGATTTCTTTTCCAAAAACCGCGATCATACACAGGAATGTTCCCCAGAGTGCGGCCTCAAGGGCCGCTTGTCCTTTTTTATTTTGGATAAACTCATAAAATAGCTTCATGTATTTTCTCCTTTGAAAAGGCCCCATACCTGTTGGACAAGTTAAAACTTCCTTGCAGTAAAAAGATAAAATCTTCTTTCATCGGCCCACCCCCAGATGAGTGAACTTGTAATTGATATTTCCAAACTGGTTTTTCCAAAAGCAGGGTTCCATCAAGTGGATGGCGCTCAAACTTGCGATAGGGAGATTCCCACACCACCTTCATGGCATTGAACCATGAACATTGATGATCCTTGCGCAAATCTTGTACGAAGGAAATTGCCCGAATTTTTTGAGAAAGTTGCAGACTCTTCTTGAGCGCCTGCGTTTCTGACACTGTTGCGGGAGTGGGGGGGATGAGTGAAATGGCCTTGAGAGCTTTGTTGGTTTGGCCGATGAAATTGACGAATCTTTCAGTTTCGCGTGCCATCGTGGCATGACAAAGATAAATCTGTGAGCGGGCCTTCATCCTTAAGAGTGACCAATGTATTTTTGAAAGAGTGCAGAGAGTAGAAC
>JAHFAA010000265.1:1718-5900 GCA_023250775.1 Bdellovibrionales bacterium | reverse complement strand
TCTTTGAAGACAGGAATTAAAAAGGGAGTTTCTTTACACAAATGAGGCGTCAGATGGGCCCACAAATTTTTTTCATGCAGGGCCTCATACACAAGATGAAATTCCAAATTTTCGAGATAGCGGATTCCACCATGAAGCATCTTTGAACTTTTAGAACTGGTTTCGGCGCAGAAATCATATTTGTCCACAAGCAAAACTTGATGGCCATGAAGGGCCAGGTCTCGGAAGATGCCGGCCCCGACAATTCCACCACCAATAACGAGCGTTTCAACATGGTTTGGAGTCTGGTTAAGATTCATATTTTTTAAAGATGTGAAAGCCAAACCACGTTACCCGTACAGGTAATACGGTAGGCGCTGGTTTTGCCGTCATCGCCACCTCTGACACTCGACAGAGTGGTGGTTAAGGGGGTGATCTGATAACTGATTCCCACCACGGCGTTGCCTTTTAGCTCTTTGGCCTGGAGTCGAAGTTTTTGGGCCAGTTCCTTGTAGATTTCAGATAAATTTGGAGAGGCAAAATCAAGGTCAAAAATATCAATAGTTTTCTTTTTGACAGGAGCTTTGCCTTTAACTTCTTTTGGCGCTGAGTGAAAGGTCAATTCATCAACCAGAACGGTTTCTGAGGCAATATCAATGTAGCGGTGAATTTTATAATTTTCCAAATTTGATAGAGTGGAGAGGATGATTTGGTCCAAGGAGACTGGACCGCCAACGATATCAACGTTGCTCTCGGTATTTTGGTTGAGTGAATGTTTGGATACAAGGCCACGGTAATTTTCATCCTTATATATCTTGCTTTTATGCAGTTCAGCCGACAGGCCAATTTCCAAAGTTAAATCGAAGCGACGAAAAGCATGGGCCAAAAAGATGGCGGGATATTCTGCCATCTGAGAGAGTAACAATGAGCCATTGCTCAGTCCCTGTTCAACTTCTTTTTGGGAAGTTTCAGTTAGGAGGCCGTGCTCCTTGAGGATTCTTTTAATTTCTTCAGCATCTTCCTTATACTGAATGTTTCTTAAAATAAGACTATAAGGAGGATTGCCTCCCTGGCCGACTTGGCCAAAGGTCATAGATTCGGCAAAGTCACGCACGTCTTGAAAATTTTCTTTGGGTGAGATTTCTTGTGTTGGTGTGGATGGAGGAATTTCAGTTTCCTCCGGAGTTTCTGTTTCTTCAGGCGTTGAGGTCTCTTGCAACGTATCGAGATGATCTTCCTTTGCAGTTTCATCACTTGTTAGCGCCGATGCCGCCTGTTCTTCACTTTCATTCTCGGGGAGTTGGAAATCGGTGGTGTCATTTTCTGGGAGAGCGACTTCTTCCGTTTCAAGGGAAACCTCTTCGGGAGAAGTGGTATCGGTATCAAGGGGGATTTCTTCCAATTCTATTTCAGCAGTTTTTTCTG
This sequence comes from Bdellovibrionales bacterium, assembly GCA_023250775.1. Lineage (GTDB taxonomy): Bacteria > Bdellovibrionota > Bacteriovoracia > Bacteriovoracales > Bacteriovoracaceae > GWA2-49-15. Next base: position 4,496 of record JAHFAA010000265.1, on the reverse strand, counting down.
GCTCTTCTTCTAATTCTAATTCCACAGGGGCCTCTGGTGGTGCACTTGCTTCTTCCACCGGAGGAGTTTCTTCTTTCTCATTATCGCTGTCTAAATCATCGAGATCGGCAGCGGCTGGGGCCTTCGCCTTGCTTTTTTTATCGCTTTTTGTTTCGAGAAGGGCATCGGTCGTAGGATCTTCTTCATGCAAAAATTCAGACAGATCTTCGATTCTGGTGAGATCTTTATGTTCATTTTTGTCCTTGCCGCTGCTCATTTATCTAGGCCCCATGACAGTGCTTGTATTTTTTTCCCGAACCACACGTACAGAGATCGTTGCGACCAACTTTTTGCGCTGCCCGTTTGATCGGTGCTGCTTTGTTGCCGGATTCAGCAGCTTTTTCCGCAGCTAGAGTGGCCTGTCGATGGGCCTCGAGCTGGGCCTTGAGCATGGCCTCCTGTTTTCTCTTGAATTCTAGGATTTCTTCTTTGGTATAAAGATGAACTTTGAAAATTTGATCAACAATGGCCTTCTTCACATATGTGCGCATATCTTCAAAGATCCGGAATCCCTCACGCTTGTATTCGGTGAGCGGGTCTTTTTGCGCATAGGCTCGCAGATTGATGCCTTCCTTGAGATGGTCCATCGAAAGCAAATGATCTTTCCAGTGGTGATCAAAAATGGAAAGAAGTATTTCCCGAATGGCGAGTGTTACTTGTTCGGGATCATAGGCACTGAGCTTCTTATCCAGGATTTCATTGGCAACTGTTGAGAAGTAAGTCTCAATATTGCCATCGTAGCGGGTAAAACAGTCTGTTAGTTTTAGCTCAATGTCGGTATTGAAAGTTGCCTTAAACCCTTTTGCCATTTCGTCCCATGGCCATAAATCAATAGGGACCTTTTTTTGAGGACGGTAGGTATCAACCAGCATCAACACCACATCCTCAAGTAATTCTTTTACAAAACCGAGGTTATCTTTGTCGCCGAGAATATCGCGACGAATGCGGTAGATAACTCGACGTTGTTCATTCATGACGTTGTCATATTCAAGAAGGTGTTTTCTGATCTCAAAGTTATGCGCCTCGACTTTTTTCTGAGCTCGGGCGATGGCGTTGGTGATCATTTTGTGTTCAATGGGCTCATCATCTTCCATGCCCATGGTGGTCATGATCCCTTTGATGCGATCGGAACCAAAAATACGCATCAGATCGTCTTCAAGTGACAAGAAGAACTTAGAACAGCCAGGGTCCCCTTGGCGGCCTGATCGACCTCGTAACTGGTTGTCGATTCGGCGTGCTTCGTGGCGTTCTGTACCCATAATAAAGAGGCCGCCCAAAGCGCGGGTCTCATCACTTAGCTTGATATCAGTTCCGCGACCGGCCATGTTGGTGGCTATGGTTACAGATTTTTTTTGTCCCGCATTTTTTATGATTTCTGCTTCTCTGGCGTGGTTTTTGGCATTCAAAACCTCGTGGGGAATTCCCATCTTTTGTAACTGAATGGCGATCACTTCCGAATTTTCGATAGAAATTGTTCCCACCAAAACCGGCTGGCCTTTATCATAGAGAGACTTAATGAGGCCGGTGATGGCCTTAAGTTTAGCGTTCTTGGTTTTAAAGATGACATCGGCTTGATCATCACGAATCATGGGAACGTTAGTTGGAACCACCACCACGTCCAGATTATAAATTTTCTGAAATTCTTCAGCTTCAGTGTCCGCCGTTCCTGTCATCCCCGCTAGATTGGAGTAGAGGCGAAAATAATTCTGGAAAGTAATGCTGGCGAGGGTTTGGTTTTCAGATCGAATTTCAACATTTTCTTTGGCCTCGACGGATTGATGGAGACCATCTGACCAGCGTGAGCCTTCCTTTAAACGGCCAGTGAATTCATCAACGATAATGATCTTGCCTTCCTTAATAACATAATGAACATCGAGCTTGAAAAGGTGAAAGGCCTTGAGGGATTGATTAATATGGTGGAGGAGAGACGAATGTTGAATATTAAAAAGATTGTCGATCTTCAAAATTTTCTGAATTTTATTAATGCCGGCGTCGGTAAAGACTGCCGAGTGGGCCTTTTCATCCAGAGTGAAATCTTCTGCAACCGTGAGTTGTGGAATGAGTTGCCTCGCAACCTTGTATAAACTTGTATCGCCTTCGGATGGCCCAGAAATCAGCAACGGGGTTCGAGCTTCATCGATTAAAATTGAGTCGACTTCGTCCACGATACAAAAATTGTGCTCGCGCTGAACATATTCACTGAGCGAAAATTTCATGTTGTCGCGCAGATAATCGAAGGCAAACTCATTATTGGTTCCATAGGTGATATCGGCAGCGTACGACTGTTTACGTTCCTCATCACTCATATGAGTTAAAATGCATCCCACCGTGAGCCCGAGCCATTTGAAGAGTTGTCCCATGTCTTCGGCATCGCGATTGGCAAGGTAGTCGTTCACCGTCACGACATGAGCGCCTTTGCTGGTTAGGCCATGGAGATAGAGTGGTAAAGTAGCGGTGAGGGTTTTTCCTTCACCCGTTTTCATTTCTGCAATTTTATTTTCAAAAAGAACAATCCCGCCCATCATTTGCACATCAAAATGTCTCAGGCCAAGCACGCGTACCGAGGCCTCACGGACAGTTGCGAATGCCTCAGGGATCAGAGATGCAAGAGGAGTCCCACTGGCCAATTGAGCACGGAATTTTACTGTCTGTGCCTTGAGTTCATCATCCGACATCGCCTTCATTCTGTCGGCGTAAGAGTTGATTTGCACCACAAGAGGCTTTAGCGTCTTCAGGTCT
>JAHFAA010000265.1:0-1708 GCA_023250775.1 Bdellovibrionales bacterium | reverse complement strand
ATAATTTTTTTAAATATGCTCAGCATCGTCGAACTCCTAATCGTTTAATCAAGAATAAAATAGAGGGGATCCACAGGTGTTTCATTCACACGGACCTCGTAGTGAACATGTGGGCCGGTTGAATATCCTGTATTCCCAACGGTGGCAATGACATCACCGCGTTTTACCACCTGGCCTTTTTTGGCAATGAGTCGTTGGGCATGGGCGTAAACAGTCTCGATACCGTAACCATGGTCAATATTGACAAAATTGCCGAAGCCCGCTTTTTCTCCCGAGTAGGTAATCACCCCATCGGCGGTTGCCAGAATACTTCTGCCTTGGTTGGCACCAATATCCAAACCTTCATGCATTTTGATTCTATGAGCGGTGGGAGAAAGCCGTGGCCCATAGTAACTCGTGATCCAGCCTTTGGAGGGCATGAGGGACGGTGTAGAGCGCAGAAAAGATTCTCGATCGAGCAGTGACTGATCAAGTTCGTTAATATCGGATTCCAGTTTACGAACAACATTTTTGAGTGAGTTGTACTTGTAGTCGAACAAGGCATATTGACTGGCCAAGGAAAAGCTTTGTTTGGAAAGTTCCGTCCACTCTTTGGTATATGTATAACTTGATTGCTGGCCAAATTCTGAAGCAATCTTTTGCTCGTAGAGGTTTTTTAAATTTATATAGTCCGGTTCTTGATCGATGGATTCATCGGATTGAATTTTGTGCAGCAACGTCTGATCGTTGGTTTGAGGAGGTACTTCTTTTTGATTCGAAGGGGGTTTCATTTTCGAATCAATTTCGGAATCGTGAGATTCGGAAGGCGAGGGGATTTGATCTGAGTTGGGCACAAGCGGAGTCGTAAGATTGGCGATATCTAGGCCTGTAATGATTTTCAGTTTTTCTTCAAAAACGCGAACGCGTTCCAAATCTTCGGTGAGAGCGTTGATTTTCATTTGAAACAGCTGGATTTGCTCTTTCAATTGACGATTTTCAATGGAGAGGTGTTTATTGCGATAGACCTGCTGCAAAATTTTAAGATAGTCATAGGTCAAAATGCCGATGGATAACAAACCAATAAAAGTGAAAAAGGCCAGCGCAAAGGCCACCAATCGAGGTAAGCGAAAAGATCGCACGCCTTTTTCGCGCTCAGGCACAAACAAAACAGTATAATATCGGTTCAACTTGTAAGCCTATTCTCTAAGAGATTGAAATTCTTAATAACGATTTTAGCTGGGGCCAAGGACAGTGGCAAGCATAGAAAAATTTCGGGCCGGTTTATTTTGCCAAAACTAACACTACGCTTATGTTGTCGTTGCCCCCATTGCTGTTGGCCAAATCAATAAGTGCTTTGACGGCCGCTTGCAAATCATCTTTTGTGGCGTCTCCCGGATTCTGAACGTGCGTATTGATCGTGTATAGAATGTCTCGATCACTCACTCTTCCATGCAAACCGTCGGAACAAATAAGGAGCATATCATGCTTGGAGACCTTGTAAGTAAAGACGTCAACTTCGACATTGGGTTCAAAACCGACAGTGCGAACAATAATATTTTTTTGAGGGTCCATAGCAGCATTTTCGCGAGTATACTCGCCGACTCCGCCGATAATGGAGAGCGCTAGTCTTTCTTGCACCAAACTGTGATCGGCCGACAACTGATAGAGTTGATGCGAATTTACAAGATAGGCGCGTGAGTCGCCGACATTTCCCAAATAGAGCGTGACT
>JAHFAA010000264.1 GCA_023250775.1 Bdellovibrionales bacterium | reverse complement strand
CACTTTGCTCTCTCTCGCCTTCTGGGCCTTGGCCAAAAGTTCCTTACCTGTTTGAGAAACAAGCGCCTCCTCGCCCGGAATGGCCTTGAATTTTCGCTCGTTGGTAAAATAGACAATTTGAGCACCGAAACGAATGCGATCACCTTCCTGCAACTCTCTTTTTTCATTGGCAGCAAGTTGCACATCGTTAACAAAAGTTCCCGTGGCGGAACCATTGTCCATAATAAATCCCTTGCCTCCTTCCACAATAAATTTTGCATGGATGGGCGAAAGATTGGGATCATCGGGAAACGACACATCCGCTTCGGCCCTTCCGACAGAAAAAGAGGTCACCAATTCAATTTGTTCTGCCCCGATGGTTTTAAATAAAAGCCTCATCCTTTGCTCCTGATTCCTTCTTTAGTTAAGAAATCGCGAATGAGATCGCGTTTATCTCCTTGGATTTCGATCACTCCTTCTTTTTTATCCATTAAATAGGTTCCACCTGATCCGCATTTTTTTTTGAGCTTGGTTGTGAGTTCACGCAAAAATATTTCGTTTTTAGGAAGTTGGTCGATCACGGTTACTGTTTTGCCCCCTCTTCCTGATTTTTCCATGCGCATGACGGCGACAAATTTGTAATTTTTTACCTCAACTTCTTTTTGGCATGTGCACTCACTCACCAGTTCCTTGCATCTGGCACATTTCTGATTGAGTTTTGGATCACTCGAATAGACTAATCGACTGTCTTCATTCACATTCGACTCCAGAGCTTAAGGCGAAAGACGTCCGATATCTCTTGGAAACATTGTCGCCAATTTTACACTCTCCAGGCCAACAATTTTTTGCGTCAAGCGTTCGAGTCCCAGGCCAAAACCACCATGGGGGAGCAGGCCATACTTATGTGCTTGAGTGAAAAACTCGAAGTTAATCGGATTCATTCCTCGTCGATTCATCTTGGCAACGATTGTCTCGTAATCATGGATGCGTTGTCCACCAGTGGTAATTTCCACACCTCGGAAGAGTAAGTCGAAGCTTACTGTCTCTTCGATGTTTTCGACATCATCCATGGCATAAAAAGGACGTTTGGCCGACGGATAGTGAGTGATAAATACAAATTCCGATCCCGTCTCTTGCTTCACATGTTCACAAATCTTTTGCTCTTCGCCAGGCGAGAGGTCAGGTTCAGTGGTAAAATCCATGTTGTATTTTGTTTTTAAAAGTTCCTTGCACTCACTAAATTTCATCGACGGAATAGAATTCACTTCAGGAATTTCCAACTTCAACAAACGGGCAGTATAAGCATAGTTTTCTTTTAGATATTTAAAAGCGGCCTGAAGGGCACCGACTTCAAACTGCATGATCTCGTGAAAAGAAGTGATGTTGCCAATCTCAACGTCAATCGACGTATATTCATTGATATGCCTCGAAGTGTTGTGCTTTTCGGCACGAAAAACCGGGCCAATCTCAAAAACACGTTCAAACACACCGGTGCAAAACTCTTTATAGAACTGTGGACTTTGCGCCAGATAGGCCTTTTGTCCAAAATAATCCAAGCTAAAAATATTTGCCCCGCCTTCTGCTCCTTCTTTGACAATTTTAGGAGTGCGAATCTCCGTCAAGTCATGTGCTATAAAATAATTTCTTAGCCCCTGCACCAAACCTTCTTGAATTTTAAAAATTGCTTTCTGCTTTGGATGGCGCATAGAAAGCATGCGTTGATCAAATAAAATATCATTATTAATATTTAAATCTTTTTTAGTGATATCAAAAGGCATCGGCATTGACGGCGAGGACAGAGTAACAATTTTACTTGCAACAATTTCAATCTCTGGCGAGGAGATAAAAGGGTCCTTGATCGAGGCCGGTCGCACCTGTCCAAAAACATGCGTGGCCGCCCCCTCTTTTAAAGGCGCTCCTTCATAGATGACCTGCAAGATTCCATGCAAGGTAGTGACTTGCAGAAAAGCAAAATTCCCCATCGCTTTATATTTGAAGATTACCCCCTTGAAATCCACATCCTGTCCTATGAATTTAGCTGGTTCTTTTAAAAAATCCGACTGCTGAATTCCTGGACTGATCTGAAACATTGCGTCCTCCTGATAAAAAAAAAGGCCCCGTTTCCGGGGCCCTGCTTTAACTTCGATTTTTTAAATCTTGGCCTTAACATGCCCCCGATGCAAAATAATAATCACAATCCAAATCGTCTTGGTCAAAGATGGGGGCGGAGAATGTAGATCTTAAAAGAGACAACATAAGCGCATTTTACACGATTACAAAAAGAGCACAAGCACCCGGCATAAAAGTAAGGATTAAATAGATTTGCGAAACACGCGATAGATATAAAAAGTATAAACACCGACCAACGGCATCCCTATCAAGGTCAATAAAAACATGATCTTTAAAGTTAGTTCCGAGGATGATGAATTATAAATGGTTAAACCGAGTTCGGGATTATTGATTGACCGAACCATAAAGGGAAAGAGCGCTCCTGCCACAGCAATAAAAATGAAGACAATATTCAAGCAGGAACAAGTAAAGGCCTGAACACTTTTTCCTTTTGCGTGGAAAAAATAAATCCCGCCGATGGCGGTCAAGGATAGAAGGCTTACGGCAGTTGAAAACCATTGTCCGTCTCTTTGAATGGCAATAAGACTCCACAAGGTTACGATGAGAAAGAGCGCAAGAAAGATTTTCCACGAAATTGTCACCCATGATTTTATTTTTTGCCTAAGTCCATTTTCTGTTTTCAACATTAAGTACAGACCACCATGAGTGGCCAAGAGAAAAAGTCCGGTCACTCCACACAACAAAGAATAAGGATTTAGTAAATCAAAGAAAGTGCCGACAAAATCCCCTTGCTGACTCAGAGGCAATCCACGAATAACATTTCCGAGGGCCACACCAAAGAGCAGGGAGGGAATAATACTTCCAATCGCGAAAACATAATCAAAGAATTGTTTCCATGTGGGAGAATCGACTTTGTCGCGAAAATCTATTCCGATGACTCTAATGATAAGGCCGAATAAGACCAACAAGAAGGCGAGGTAAAATCCACTAAACACCGTGGCATACACGGGCGGAAAAGCGGCAAAGAGAGCGCCACCGCCAGCAAGCAACCAAACTTCATTACCATCCCAAAAAGGACGAATTGATTCCAATAAGGACTGTCGCTCCTTTTCGCCTGTGGTAAAGAGATGCCAAAAACCTACTCCCAGGTCAAAGCCATCAAGGATGGTATATCCAATAAGCAGAACACCAACCAAAATGAACCAAATTATTTGCCACGTGCCCATCTATTTACTCCCGCAAGATTTAATTTATTTCGAATGCGAAACCGGTCCGTGATCCAGGGTTCGCTTGATTAAAAAGAACCAAATACAAAAGAGCATTGAATAAAGCAGCACGAACACCAGAAGGGACGTCAGAATTTGCCACGCCGGTAAGGTGACAGAAATGGCATCCTTCGTTTTCAATAGATTATAAACAATCCAAGGTTGCCTTCCCACTTCCGCTACAATCCACCCCACCTCATTGGCGATGAAGGGCAAAGGAATTGAAAGGAACAGCAGCTGCAGCAATCGAGGATTCTCCAATGGCGTTTCTTTCCAAAAGGCAAAAAGGCCAAGCGCCGAAATGAATAGAAAATACCCACCCAAAGCTACCATCAAGTGAAAGCTGAGAAATGTCATAAGCAGCGGCGGCCGATCTTCTTTGGGAACTTCCTTCAATCCACTCACGACTGTGTCGGCAGAATTCCCCGACAAATAGCTTAAAAGTTTTGGTACTTCGATTTTATATTTTGTCTCTTCATCGTCGGCATCAGGAATCCCAAAAAGCAACAGAGGTGCTTCACTTCTTGTCTCCCAGAGACCTTCAAAGCTCGCCAGCTTTACAGGCTGAGTACGGAATACCTGAATTGTATGGGCATGCCCGAGACCAAATTGTAATAACGAGGCCATGAAAGCAAAAACAAGACCAAAGAGCATTGATTTTTTTGCAAAGGCCAGATGCTGTTTCTTTAAAAGATAGTAGGCCGACAATCCTACAACAAAAAATCCGCCCGTAATTAGGGCGCCATCAATAACATGCAAGAAGCGAATGATCGTAGAATGATTAAAAAGGGCCTCTGCAAAATTTGTCAGCTCGGCCCTGCCATTATTTAAATGGTGGCCTGCCGGAGTCTGTTGCCAAGAGTTGGCGGCAATAATCCAAAAGGCAGAAAGCGTCGAACCAAAGGCAACCATCAAACTGGAGAACCAATAAACTTTTTTTGAAACACGATTGGCACCGTAAATCATGATGGCCATGAAGCTCGATTCCAGGAAAAAGGCCAAAATCCCTTCCGCTGCCAAGGGTGCGCCGAAAATATCTCCCACAAAGCGAGAATAGTTGGCCCAGTTCATGCCAAACTGAAACTCCATGGTAATTCCGGTGGCAATTCCCACGGCAAAAGAGATGGTAAAAAATTTAAACCAAAAGCGTGAGACCGTTTGATAAAACTCATCACCCGTTCTCAGGTAAAAAGATTGAAAGGTAAAAATAATCCAGGCCAGGCCAATGGATAGCGCTGGAAATAAATAATGAAAACAAATGGTAAAAGCAAACTGAAGCCGCGCTAAACACACTGCATCCATGGGCCCACTCCCCTATACTTTATTTGAACAATAAAATAATGGAGTTATTGATGTTTAACAAGATGAATTACTAATCATTCACCACACCGGCATTCACCACCGTCTTGCCCAGCTCGCTTCCGCCTGGGAGAACAAAACGGATGACCGTTTGGCGCTCGTCGAAATTAGAGCATTCTTGGCACTGCAACTTGCGATTGATTGTCACGGATACAACATGGACTGTTTTATCCATTGAGGACGCTGAGAGGGAAAATTGATTGGTTGTGGCATCATAATGCCAGATCAAAGAAACCGGGCGGTCGGGTGAGAGTCGCAATCCTGCTGAATCCTGAAGGGCCTTAGCTTCCCAAAAAACCGCGAGAAAAAAAAGCGTGTCACCGACATTGTTTGTTCGTCCGATCGCCTGCACTTTATTGGAGTTCTCGATAACCCGATAGATCGCCCGATTACGCCAATGCGGAATGGATCGCAGCCATTCTTCGCGCGAAATTCCCGGAAAAACAGCATAGTGATAGGTCGCTGGCCCCGTCGCGGGATTGAGATGGCGCAGGCCTAGGGTGAAGACACGTTTTTCCACAGGGGCGACAGGTAGACTTCGGTTGATCCGATGCCAATTACCGTGCTGAGTTCCTGTTTCGAGCACACCGATATTGCCACGCATTCGCTCCATGAAATAGGCCGTCCCACCGTGATAAACTGATTCAAGATCGCCCTGTAGCTGATCAAGCTGATAAACATGATCAACGTTGAGATCTGCAGCGAGAGTCAGTTCCGTCTGACCTTGATAGTTCGATTGATCAAGCGTGGTAAAGAGCACGCCTGGTTGTGATAAGCGAAGATCGTTGCCCAATGCCACCATGCCGTCGTCGATGAAGAACCACGCTTTGTTGCCACTCACACCTTCGCGATCGTAGCGCATGGCCGTGATGCCGAAGTGGCCGTCGCTGGAAACGGCGTGCCCGTGTGAAGGGCCCATGAGTCGCACACGACCTGTAGGATCGTTGGGCAACTCGCGCAAGGTCGTACCCGGAATGCGGCGCCAGTTCCACACGGGAAAAATGTCGCGATATTCTTGACCAGTGAGAGAAATCATCGTCGCGCCATCAGAAACATAATGGGACAAAAGTCCCTCGTCGTTATGGGGCCAGTCTGTATTCCACAGCTGTGGCGAAAGCACACGAGATGAAATCACATAGCTTCGCTCGCTGGTATTATGCTGGTGAACCAAAAAGGCCGAACGCCAGTAGGCCAGGGTCTGGGAAGTTTCAAAGTTGTGTCCTGCCATGCGTGCGCTCTGCTCGCGAAGCG
>JAHFAA010000263.1 GCA_023250775.1 Bdellovibrionales bacterium | reverse complement strand
AGTGTGCCTCGGGTCTATCAAGAGATTGCCGCAACTGTTCTCTCCGATACAAAACAGAAAAATAGTTTTTTTCATCCTGAATTAAAATTTGTTTTTACCGCCGCTGCCCCACTCCCGCTGAGTACCTCCAATGTTTTTAAACAAAATAATATTCCCGTTGTTGAAGGTTGGGGACTGACTGAAACCTCTCCTTGCTGTACTTTGACAGCGCAATCCTTGGAGCGAACCCCGGGCATCGTCGGTTGGCCTATCCCTGAAGTGCAAGTCAAGTTGGCTGACGAGCAAGAAATTTGCGTTAAAGGCCCCAACGTCATGCAAGGCTATTACAAACTTGCTGAGGCCACTTCCAAGGCAATCGATTCTGAAGGTTGGTTTCATACGGGTGATGTGGGGGAGATTACCTCTGAAGGTCTGCGGATCATTTCGCGTTTAGACAGAATCTTTAAACTGTCCAACGCCGAAAAAGTCTTCCCCGTGGTGATGGAAGAGAAGGCGACTAAACGTTGCAATTATATAAAGTATATCTATGTTTTTGGCAGTGGCGGCCCGGCACCGATCGCGCTGGTATTTCCCAATTTACTGCTGCTGCAAGCAGGGAAAGTCGATTTACCTCAATGTCTACGGCCACAATCATGTGGGGACCTTTCTGACTGTTTGAAGAAATGTCTGTGTGAAATCAATGAATACCATGAAGTTAAATATGAGCGACTGAGTAAGGTTCTGGTGATTCAGCGCGAACTCAGTATTGAAAAAGAGGAACTCACGCCTTCGATGAAGCTGGTTCCGCGAATGATCGAACGTAACTATAAAAAATATATCGATTTTCTTAAAGGCGAGTCCGGTTCCAGTCTTCCGGCGGATGCCTATTTGATAGAACTAACTTAAGGGAGTACGTATGAGACAACGCATAAGTAAAGTCGCCGTGGTCGGTAGCGGAACCATGGGCTCCGCAATTACTCAACACTTGCTTATGAAAGGTCTTGAAGTGATCATGCTGGATGTCGCCGATTCTCATCTGCAACGAGGAAGAGACAATATTGCAAAATCATTTTCTGAGGCGGTGGAGCGAAAAATTCTGACGCCTGAGCAGAAAATCAAATTGGAGGCCGCGCTTAAAACCACGACTGATAAAAAAGCGCTGAAAGATCGCGAACTGATTATTGAAGCTGTTTTTGAAAACTTTGAGGTAAAGCAGAACCTTTTTCTTGAGTTGGAAGGAATCGTATCGCCCGATTGTGTTCTTGCTTCCAATACCTCAAGCTTCTCCATTACGGACTTGGCGGCCAAATTAAAAAGGCCGAACCGTTTTCTTGGCGTGCACTATTTTTATCATGCCGCTAAAAATAAATTAATCGAAATTATTCCCGGCAAAAAAACCGATGCGGAAATTACGGGTGCCCTGACCAACTTTTATAATTTCTACGATAAGTCACCTATCTTGGTCAAAGACGTTCAGGGTTTTGCCGTCAATCGCTTCTTTGTTCCCTGGCTTAACGAGGCGGTTCGTTTATGGGAAGAAGGTGTGGCCTCTCAATGGACGATTGATAAGGTCGCGGAGAAAACCTTCAAAGTAGGGATGGGACCTTTTGCCTTGATGAATGCCACAGGCGTTCCCATCGCTTTGCATGCCTGCCAAACCTTGTGTCAGAGCTTCGGCCATTTCTATCGCCCTGCCAATGCTTTAAAAAAACAAGTTGAAGAAATAAAAAAAGATTGGGAAATTTCTGAAAATGAAAAAAGTAATCCCAATTCGGAACAAGTGATTACTGACCGTCTTCTGGCCGCCAGCTTGGGGGTGGCAGCACAACTGGTTAGTGACGGTGTCTGTGATATTACCTCGACTGATTTAGGCGCTCGTCTCGGACTTCGCTGGCCGATGGGACCTTTCGAAATGATTAATTCGTTGGGGGCAAAATATGTTAAGGACATCACGCGAGTTCTTTTTTCGAAATACGATCTTGCTGTTCCCGCGCTTTTAGATCAAAAAATTGAACTTCAATATGTCGCCAGTCGAATTCTCGGCGACGCGGCGATCATTGAGTTCAACCGCCCTGAGGCCATGAATGCCCTAAACGAAACAGTGGTGGAGCAACTTGAGCGATGCTTTGACAGTGTGAATAGCAACTCCGCGATTAAAAAGATTATCTTTACAGGCAAGGGCAAGGCCTTTGTCGCCGGGGCCGATATTAAATTTTTCGTGGAAAATATTGAAAAGCATGACTTAAAACGGATTTATAACTTCACCCAAAAAGGACAAGAATTATACAAACGCATTGATCAATCAAAAAAAGAAATCTATGCCTTTCTCGATGGCCTGACGTTGGGTGGCGGATTGGAATTGGCCATGTGTGCGGATTATCGAATCGGTACTGAGCGCGCGCTTATGGCCTTTCCTGAAACCGGAATTGGTATTTATCCCGGGCTTGGTGGAACCCAAAGACCTACTCGTATCATCGGAAAAGCTCTCACCAAATATATGATCGCCACCGGCGATATGATCAATGCCAAAAAGGCCCTCAGTTTTGGTCTTTTAGACAAAGTGGTAAGTCGACCATGGTCTGAAGAAGAGATGTTACAAGCTGTGACCTCTCTTGGTGGAAAGAAGCAAGCAGAAAAAGTAACTGATCTGATTGAAAAAAGTTTTGAAAACTTTGACGGCAAAAATATTGATCAGATTCCTGCGGATTATCAGAAGAAAGTAAAATTCAAGGCGCCGCTGGCCTTGGCGAAATCCATGGAACTGATTGATAAAGGCGCTTCGCTGGACCTGAATCAGTCGTTGAAGTTGGAAATGGATTCGCTTGATTGGATTTTTTCCACCAAAGACGCGCTGGAAGGTTTGTCCTCCTTAATTCAAAAGAAACGCCCACAATACAAGGGAGCATAGTTATGAAGGTAAAAGGTTACAGTTCAAAGAATCAGGGAATTGGTGCTATGTTTGAAGACATATACCTTATCGATGGACGACGCACGCCTTTTGGCAAAATGAAAGGTACCATGGCCACCGTTTCGCCTACGGATTTGGCGATTATGAGTTCCAAGGCCGTTATTAAAGAGACTGGCATCGATCCTTCGTTAATTGATCAAACTATTGTTGCTAATATCTGCGCCGGCAGTGCCGATTCATTTTTTCTGCCACGACATATTGCCCTTTACTCCGGTGCCCCGATCCCGGCCCCGGCGGTTTTGATGCAAAGAATTTGTGGCTCGGGTATTGAAGTTATCGGTCAGGCCGCCGAACAAATTGGCCTTGGCAAAGGCCATTTGATTTTGGCCGCCGGAACGGAAAACATGACTCGCATGCCACTTGTATCTTTTGCTGGCCGAATGGGAACGGATTTAGGCAAGCCAGGTTTTGAAGATATGCTTTGGGAAGCACTCAACGATACGGCCGCCGTCCCCATGGGCGCCACCGCCGATAATTTAGCACGTGAATATAATTTAAACCGCGCTGAAGTTGATGCCATTGCTTTGGCCAGTCAGGAACGTTATGCCAAAGCGCACTCGCAAGGTTTCTTCAAAGGTGAAATTGCCGGTATTGATGCCAAGGGTGTCTTTGAGGCCCAGGGTCTAAAACCGCGAAAGTGGAAATTAAATGGAAAAGATCCTATCGACACGGATGAAAATCCACGAGCAACAAACATGGAGGCCTTGTTTAAGCTGGCACCGGTTTTCAGCAAAGAAGGCCCAACCACCGCTGGCAATGCTTCAGGGATTGTGGATGGTGCTTGTTCGGTTCTCTTGGCGAGTCGTGATTTCATTCAGGCGCATAAAATAAAACCGCTGGGAAAAATCAAGGCCTATGCTTCAGTTGGATGCCGACCTGACATTATGGGAATTGGCCCCGTGCCAGCGATTCAAAGTGTCTTAGGCGAACTGAAAATGAATATTGATGACATTGATCTTTTTGAAGTCAACGAGGCCTTCGCCGCTCAATGTTTGGCGGTTTCTCATGCCCTCAAAATTGATCATGCGAAACTCAATATCCACGGTGGCGCTATTGCCATCGGCCATCCTTTGGCCGCCACGGGGCTTCGTTTGGTGACGACTCTTCTGAAGTCATTGCATAAATATAACAAACAAACTGGCGTGGCCTCGGCCTGCATTGGCGGTGGTCAGGGTATCGCTATGGTGGTCGAGAGATGTTAAAAAAAGATTTTCAAAACAAGGTGTGCATAATCACGGGTGCCGCTCGTGGCATTGGCGAAGCGATCGCGCGTCTGTTTCACCAGCGTGGTGCAAAACTTGCCCTGATTGATATGGACAAAGATGGACTTAAAAAATTAAGTGAAGAATTATCAGGCAGCAAAATTTATATCGGGGATCTCACCCAACAAGAATTTGTTGATACCGCCATTGCCCAAATCACCAAAGACTTGGGGCCGGTCAGCGTGCTCGTAAATAATGCCGGCATCACCAAAGACAATTTGATTGGCAATATCACCAACCAGGATTGGGATCGGGTGATGGAAGTCAATTTGAAAGCTCCCTTTATGCTCTGTCGCGCTGTTTTTCCCACGATGAAAGAACATAAGTATGGCAAGATTGTGAATCTGATTTCCGCTTCCTGGCTGGGTAATATTGGCCAAGGAAATTATTCTGCTTCCAAGGCCGGCCTCGTGGGATTGACTCGCACCATGGCGCAAGAGTTTGCCAAATTCAATGTTAATGTCAATGGCGTCTCCCCGGGATTGGTTGACACTCCAATGATCAAAAGCATTCCCGATAATGTAAAAGAAAAACTGATCAATGCTCGACCGCTTAAGCGCATTGGAAAACCGGAAGAAATCGCCGAGGCCGTGGCCTTTTTGGCCTCCGATCGTGCCGCCTATATCACTGGCCAGATTCTGCATGTTGATGGCGGAAAGAGTGTGGGGGCCTGATGGAACTCGCTCTTAAGGTAAATGGAGTAAAATACATTCGGTCTGTGGACTCCGGCATCACGCTGCTTGATTTTCTGCGGGAAGAAATCGATTTGACCGGAACCAAGAAGGGATGTGATCTTGGCGAGTGTGGCTGCTGCACGGTTCACTTGGATGGCAAACCTGTTTTATCTTGTCTCATGCTGGCGGTTGAGGCCGAAGGCCATGAAATCACCACCATTGAAGGCATCGCCACTGGCAATCAATATCACCCCGTGCAAACGAGCTTAGTGGAAGAAGGCGCAATCCAGTGTGGATTTTGCACTCCCGCCATGGTGATGAATGGAGTTTACCTGCTATCTCATAATAAAAAACCTTCCAAGGCAGACATTAAAGAATGTATCTCCGGCACAATCTGTCGCTGCACTGGTTATACCAAAATTGAAAAGGCCATAGAGAAGGCGGCCCAGCAGATGGTGAGCAAAGCATGAATATTATCGGGAAATCTGTTCCGCAAATTCACTCTTGGGATAAAGTTACCGGTCGGGCCAAATATACGGATGATCTTCGTCTACAACGGCCATTGATTATAAAAATTCTTCGCTCGCCCCACGCCTCAGCGGAGATGCTTTCTATCAGCGTGGATCAATGTGCAAAAATGCCGGGAGTGCGCGGCACCTTGATTGGCACTGAAATTAAAAATACTTTCGGCGTTTTACCTATTTCGAAAGATGAGCCTGCCCTGGCCCAGACTCATGTGCGTTATGTGGGTGAACCGGTTGCGGCCGTGGCGGCCGAGACGGAAGCGGAGGCCATGGCGGCGCTGGAAAAAATTCATGTTGAATACAAAATTACCTCGTCAGTTTTAACTGGCGAGCAGGCGCTTAAAGAAACGACCGAGCAAATTCATCCTGAATTGAGAAAGAAAAACAATTTGCACAAACGAGTTGAGCAGGCGTTTGGCAATGTCAGCGAAGGCATGGCCTTGGCCGAAGCAATCGTGGAAGGCGAATTTGAATTTCCTTCTGTCACTCATGCCTTTACCGAACCCCATGCCACACAAGTCGAACTAGATGGCCTGGGCAATGTAACGGT
>JAHFAA010000262.1 GCA_023250775.1 Bdellovibrionales bacterium | reverse complement strand
TGTTTGAATTCACTCGTGGCGCAAGCGTTTAAGGATTTTGATGTAATTATTACTGACGATGGATCAGTAGATGGCACTAAAGATGTTGTGGAGGCCTACAAGGATCGATTCAATTTACGGTACTTTTACCAAGCCAATTGGGGCGGGCCGGCCAAGGGAAGGAATGTTGGCATTCAGAATGCTCGCGGTAAATGGATTGCCTTTTCAGATGCGGATGACTGGTGGTATCCGAATAAGCTCATGGAAGTTTCTAAGGTTTTGGAAGGGCGAGACGTCGTCTATCACGAACTGGATTATTTTGATGACTCTGGTTTTTTAAATCGGACCACGAATGGTCGTTATCTCGTGAATCCTTTTTTTGAAGATCTGCTTGTTGGAGGAAATTGTCTCTCTAATTCAGGAACCTGTGCCCGAACTGCGATTTTGAAACGCGTCGGTGGTCTGTCTGAAGATCGCGAACTCATTGCGGTTGAAGACTATGATTTGTGGCTGAAAATTTCGAAAATCTCTGAGCGTTTTTATTATATTCCTGTTTGTTTTGGGGCCTACTGGGAAGGGGCTGGCACCTTGTCAGGTCACTCGTGGAATTATATCCAGCGTATTAAAACGATTACAAATAAATACCTGGGTGAGCTTGAGGGGCCTCAACAAAAAGAGGCCATCATTAGAGAAAGGTATATCATCGCTAGAAATAAAAAGGCCTTGGGGGATGTGACCGCGACAAAAGATTTTTGGAATATCCTTTTACATTCAAAAAGTCTGGAATTGAAATTAAAGGCCTTTCTCTTTGTTCTTATGGGGATTTTTAGAATCAAGTCCTTCAGAAGATTTCAAACCAAGTAAATGAAACGGATATCGAAGTACGCCTGCAACTCTTCCTGTGAAAGTACACAGATTAAAAATACTTGTTCGAGGATTAAGTCTGACTAGATTATATAAGATCTGGGCGAATGGGAGACAAAGCATTTCAAACAATTCCAGGAGCGGCCAAATTTTTCCTTTCATGATCCATTTCGAAACCATCGCGCCTTTTCCCACTCCATAGCGGTAGGCCTTATTACAAGAGTGAAAAAATGTTCCAGCATAGGGTTTGATATGGAGCACTTTTAATTCAGGAAAGTAGGCCATCGGAATGTGGTTGAAAAAGGCCTTCCAGGCAAAGTCCGTTTCTTCACTGGAACCCCAATATGAACCAACGCCAAAGTTTTCACTGAATTTGCCAAGTTTTAAAAACGTGCTTGGGCGAATGGCAAAATTACTTCCCATAAGGAGTTTTGTGTTCTGGAACTTCATCAAGTCGCCACCGATACGATGTCGAGGACTATAAAAGTCGCCATTATCATCACGAACAATACTTCCGGCGATAATTTGAAGGTCGGGATGTTTTTGAGTGATGCTAATAAACTTTTCCAAATAATTGGGCATGAGGTACCCATCATCATCACAAAAAAGGAGCCAGTCCGCTTCCATAGGGACAGGAAAGGAGTTTCGGGCCTTAGAAACACCACTTACGGGAATCTTGAAATGAGTGAGTCGGGCATGAGATGAAATAAGTGGATCAATTTCAAGAGGTGGGGTGTTTTGATCGATGAAGATGACTTGATCAGCACCAGGCGTCTGATTTAAAGACGATCGCAAAGATCGCTCGACTAAGTTCTTATCTCGTCCATAGGAATTGCTGACGATGGCAATTTTCATTTCAGCACTTTAAATTTAAAAAGATATTGAAAAACAAAAAATCTATTTATGATAGGGATTCGTTTGAGAAAAGCTATCCCGGGAAGATCATCAAAGTTGTAGCTTATTTCTTGTAGCTGCAATTGCGGCACTTGCTTACGCATCTGCTCTAGAAAAGTCGTCTTGGTAAAAAAACGTAGATGAGTGACATCCAAGAGACCCCAATCGGTATAGTCAAATCTATCCAGGCAGATCAATTTTCTGAGCAGCCGAAGATTATTTATATTGGGAAGAGAGATGAGAATATTACCGTCTGCTTCGACATGCATGGCACATTTTTGCAAAAAAGCATAAGGCCATTTCAAATGTTCCACCACATCTAATAGGAGAACCAAATTATATTTTTTATCTAAAAAATTCCAATCTTCAGCATTGGCCACAATGAACTCATCAATGCTCTTATGCTTGGATTTCCGGCAAGATTCCAAGACTTCTAGTCCGGTTGCGTGACCGATAAGTTTTTTTTCTTTTAGATACCCAAGCGTATTACCTGTTCCGCAACCTACTTCTAGGCAGGTTGGATAAAAATGATTCTTCAACAGGGCAATAGCATCATGGCGGACATTGCTAAAATATTCGAGAGACATAAAATAAAATTACTCCATTATTTGGTAAGATCATAGCATTGGCGGTATTAATTGACACGTTGTTAAAATGGCAACATATCTTGCGCGAGTGTAGAGAGCGCCCAGCTTGGATAAGATGAGTTCAACTTCTCACCCTTAATAATTTTTTTATAGAGGTTGAGATATTTTTGGGTGTAGCCAGCTATTGCAAAATGCTCTTGGGCGAATTCACGGATTTGACGTGGTTTCGAAAAATTTGGTTTTAGCTTCAAACCTTGAATCAATTCTTCTTCATTATGGCAGGCAACCCCAACCCCTGGCGTAATAATTTCGGCAGGTCCGCCATAGCAGGAGGCCAAGACGGGAAGACCCATCGCCCATGCCTCAAGAACGGCAATGCCAAATGGTTCATGCCAGCGAACTGGAAAAATGAGTGCATCACACTGATGCATAATTTTCAATTTTTGTTCGCCACCAACTTGTCCGTAACTCGTGACAAAGCGTGAAGGCCACCAGTAACGACCGCCGGCGACATGAAGATGCTTCCTTGAAACTTTGCACGCTCGAACGGCACCCTTGAGATTTTTGACTTTCCACGAGGCCTTGGCCAGGAAGAGAAAGTTGCCCCACGAATCTCTATTCTCGTTCACAAAAGGATATTCTGAAAAATCTAGGGCGTTGTGAATAAAAACCTCAGCGCCGTGATTCTGCGCGTGCGACTTAGAAACAAAAACAGAATTTGATGAAAAAGTTTCTCCCTTCATGCCATTGCCGTGAATGGTGTTGATCGTGGGAATGGGAAGATCAACGGTATGATTGTATTGCAAATGAATAATGTCGGCATCGGGGGGAACAAGATGTTTCCAATTATTATGGTCACTCTTATTCATTCGAATAAGAGTAATCCCAAAATTTTCGACCAGTGAATTTTGATTTCCAATGAGGACCACTTGATGGCCTTGGCGAACGAGTTCCTTCATATGCCAAAACATGATTCGCTCTGTCCCGCCGTAGGTCGTGACCGGGAGTGGATGATCATGTTGGAAGACTATTTTCATATTTCTCGATTTTGTTCTAGTTCGTAGAGCTTGGAATATTTAAGCAGTGCAGAGAGTGAGTTAATACAGCAAATAATAAATCCATAGCGGCCATCCAGTAGACCCAATCTCAAAAAATAGTCCTTTAAAAATTTTAAAGGAGGTCGCGTAAAAATTTTGAATAAGCTGGATTTTTTATTTTGTTTGAACAATGCCTGTGCCGCAATGGTGGTGAACTTGTTGGTTTGAGTGATATGAGAAGAAATAGTGTCATAGCTGTAATGGAGAAGGTCTCCTGGCAGATGCTTCGGAGCAATTCCGGCCTTCAATTCGACGATATCGTGAGGATTGACACCACCCCAGTGACCAATGTCTTTACGCCAGAGCCGTACTTTTACATCGGGATACCAATCACAGTGGCGAACCCAGTGTCCGCAATAGTTCGTCATTCGATTGAAGCTGTACGCAGGATAGGATGGTGAATTTTTTAGTTGCGCGATAGAACTCACTAATTCATCACTCAGGGCCTCATCTGCATCAAGACTTAAGATAAATTCATGTGTCGCCAAACTCATGGCGTAGTTTTTTTGTTCGATATGACCGACGAACGCATGCGTAGAAAATTTCACTCCAAGTCTATGGCAGATGGCGGGAGTTTGATCGGTCGAGAAAGAATCCACTACAATGATTTCATCACAGAGATTTTGGAGGGACTTTATGCAACGTTCTATGTGCTTTTCCTCATTGAACGCTATAATTACACCACTAATTTTAATCATTGATATATTATGGCCTACGAGGCCATGAAAGTCATCCCATGGAAAAACACCCTGAACGCATTTTGATTATAAAGTATCGTGCTTTAGGCGATTCGATAATCGGGCTTGGAGCGGTTCAATACTTAAAGTCACTCTATCCAAAAAGTGAAATTACCTATGGAGTGCCAGCATGGGTGGCCCCACTTTATCGCAACACCACTGGGGCCTTCGATAAAATCTTGCCCATGAATTTGGAAAATTTATCCGGTTGGATAAATTGCTGGCAGCAGATTGCCAAACTTCGCCCGGAATTTATTTTTGAAATGTTTCAATCGGGGCGGACAAGTAATTTTTTTGCGATTTATGGGCGCTTGATGAGTGTTCCCTATTTTTTTCATAATCATCATCTCAAGGGGGCAGGCAAAATTATCGATCAAGGGATTATCAAACCTGTGATCCAGCGAGATTTGGATGGGATTTATTCGTTGCTTGGTAATCAGCAGCAGCGACCTCAGTACCTGAATTATCCTCCTAAATTGCAGATACCCAATACGACCTCTTCAAAAAGATTTATCTTTGGAGTTGTGGCGACTCGAACAACAAAAATGTGGCCGTTGCAAAATTATATTTCCCTTGCACACAAGATGATTCAGGCATTTCCCGGTTATAAAATTGCCATTCCTCTTTCGACTTCTTCCGCAGACATGCAGATAAAAGATCAGTTGCGCGCACAAAATTTGCCAAGCGAAGTTGAAATTATCAATCTGCCATTACAGGATTTGCCAGAATATTTTGCGACGTCTTCTGCGTATATTGGTAATGATACGGGGCTCAAACATCTCGCGGTAGCTGTGGGGCTTCCGAGCTGGACTTTTTTCGGCCCAGAACCACCACTGGAGTGGCATCCCTATGATCTCAGGAAACATCATTTTTTCTTCTTAGATCCGCTGGCATGTCGAACGCAGAACGCCCATTATTGCGGACTTTCCACCTGCGAATCGATGGAATGCCTAAAGGCCTTTTCCGTTGATGATGTCCTGGTCTCGGTTAAGCAATTTCTTCCTTTGTAGCCAAACCACAAGCCCGCCAATGCCCAATGCCACAAGTAGGAAAATACCTCTGAGTACGCCTTTGGTGCCGTGCTGATCCAGCATAAAGCGATAAAGAAAAGGCCACAGGGGCCGATCATGGGCCAAGGGCGTGCTGCCATAAATTAAGGCGCGCAAAACAAGTGATGGTAGAAGCGTGATCCAAAGTAGAATCTGATACCAATTTGGCAATTGCTGATAGATCAAGGCCGCAAGCAGAGCAAAAATTGGAAAGATGATGGATAAGTAGCGTGGCCCAGAGGTATGGCCGCCGTGCCAACCACCAAAGCTAGAATTCATGATAAGTAAAAAAATTAGCCCAAAAATACAGAGCAAAGAGGTGGTTGTGAGAAGAACTTTATCCTGCCATATTTTTTTATAAAGAAAAAAAGGCAAGGGAAAAAGGCACAAGACCCAAGGCTGAGTAAAAAGAATGCCTCTCATTGTTCCGAAAAGAAGTTGTGCGATGATCTCCCAGCGAATTTGAATCACAAAAATTCCCCAGAGATTATTGGTCTCACTTTTCATGTCTTGCCACATGGGGTTTTGAAAATGCGCAGGAATGGTAAAGGGACTGCCACAGGTACTGATGTGGTACCAGCACCACAAGATTCCCGGAAGGAGTCCGCCCCAAATCAAGTTCAGTATCCATTTATATTGCTTGCGATTGGTCAAAATCAGATTAATAAAAAATAATGGTGCCAATAGTGCCACTGAATAATCACTCAGTAACGCCAGGCCAAACATAAGGCCAACCAGGAAAGATTTTTTTTGGAGAAGAAAAA
>JAHFAA010000261.1 GCA_023250775.1 Bdellovibrionales bacterium | reverse complement strand
TTATCCATGACCAAGGAAAGATCAGCGTTGCTGTGTTTGCTGACTTTTTGAGAATTAAGATGTTTCAGGTAGAGATAAATCCCAGGGCCGAATGATACCTTCGCCACGCCAATATTCCCTTGCGCCGTCAAGGCCAGGCCAAGGCGGACATAATTGAGTTGAAATTTTTTAAGTTTGGCCAAGTTGGGTGCCATTTTTTCATAAGACTCATTAAAGCTCATGACTAAATTATCAAGGCCTAGATCATTCATGACCATTTTTTCGGAAGAAGGATTATGATGCGTTCGCTTGATCTTCCAATCAATCCAGAAGCGAATGTCTCCGCCCACACTGACCACCGGCCCATAGGATAACTTGCCTTCAGCGGATAGAGTGAAGTCAATTTTCAGACGATCAATTTCAAAATTACCAGAAGCATTCATTTTTTGCCAGGCACAGGTGGATAAAATTGTATGAACTTGATTGGCGATTTCTGAAACTTGCGCAAGGTCCGGCGTTTTAGTGGGAGCAACGGTTTTTACCACCTGCAAGATGTCTGAATTTATCTTTACGCCACTTTCTTCAAAAGAATACTCGTAGGAGTGCTCATCACTCTCGCTATTCTCATTTTTCTTTGCTTTATTTTTTTTCATCCAGAAAAATTCTACAAACTGCTGCCCACCATAGCTTAGGATTCCAAGATCACCAGAGACTCCAAGGCCCAGCGAGGTATTGATTCCCGTCCAGCGCCAGTGCTTTTGATCTTTGATCTCATTGTCCTGAAATAATGATTGGTATCTTTTTAGGGAAGATTTGAGGCCAAGCTGTAATCCCAAAGAGGGCAGTAAAGATTTTGGCGCAATTAATTCATCTTCCTGCGGCGTATACCAATTGCCTGAGACATCATTCGCCAAGACGGCAGTTTGTATGAACAGCAAAAACATTGTGAGAGCTAGTATAAATTTCATGTTTTTCTCCCGATAAAATAAAGTTACTTTTCAAAAATTAGAAAAAACCCTGGTGTTGCTTCGACTTTGAGTACATCCCCAATTCCAATTTGGCCCCCAATCGAGGCCCCAATATAGAGGGTTTTTTTGAGCATTTTTAGATTGGAAAAATCACCGTTTTTATCTTCAAAGGTCGCGGCACTGTTTTCAATCAAGCTTGCGTAAAGTGCGGGAAGTTCTTTTTTTACTGCGGAAAGGTCAAACGACTGGATCATTTCTTTGTCGTTGGCATTACCGAGGAACTTTATTTCCGCCGCTTCAGCGTAACCGTATACGTGCAAGATAAAAAAAGTAAAAAACAAAAAACGTGTTTTCAAAAGGCCCTCCTTGAAAATGTTGGCAATAGAATTAGTGAGAAATATTTAGAACGAATGATGAAAATGAAAAAAATGTTAGATCTGAGTTAGAAATCAGATGACGAGGAGTCCAATTTTCGCACAAAGCACACCCAGAAGCGCGCCAGCGAGAATATCAGTCGGATAATGGACCCCGACATAGATGCGAGAAAATCCCACGAGTGAGGCCCACAAGAGGAGGGGGGCATAGCTTAAAGGAAAGAGATGTCCGCAGATGATGGCAAAGACAAAAGCTCCTGCTGTATGTCCGGAGGGAAAACTGAATTCATCCGGTGGCGCCAGAAGAAAGTTTACACCCTCAAGATCATCAAAGGGGCGTTTACGACGCACTCTTCTCTTGATCAACATATAGAGAGGAACTTTCATGCCATAGCTCAAAAGCCCGGCCTTAAGGAATAGCTGTCCCGACTGAGGAGTAATGAAGAGAAGCATCACAGCTGCAATGGCGTACAGGTAACCATCGGCACTTTTGGAGATGAGGAAGAAGGATCGATCAAGCAGTGTCCGTCCGTTTCGATCGAAAATGAAGCGAAATACGAGAAGGTCCCAGTAGATAATGTTATTCAGCCAAATCCTTCTGTTCATGTGAACCTCTCTTGCCAGAACTGTGCTCCATGATTGTTATAGGGCGATGAAGGAATTATGAAGATTGTGTTATTTTTTAATTGTTAGATTTTGGTTAGATCGTGCCTGAAAGCACCGAGGGCCCTTTTCTAACGGACGGGCACTCTATATAAACACTATAGCGAGGGTTTTATGAGTGCACCGACTGTTTTGGTGATTGAGGATGAAGAAGACATTCGAGAGCTAATTCACTTCAATTTATTTAAAGAGCAGTATCAGGTTCTTCTTGCCAAGGATGGAGAAGAAGGACTGGCCTTGGCCAAGAAAAAAATTCCCGAACTTATTCTTCTCGACCTTATGATTTCCAAAATCGATGGGCTTGAAGTTTGCAAGCTTCTAAAAAGTAATTCTGAAACTAAGAATATCCCAATCATCATGGTCACGGCAAAAAAAGAAGACGGTGATGTGGTTAAGGGATTTGAAGTCGGTGCCGACGATTATCTCGCCAAACCTTTTGCCCCTAAAGTCTTGCTTGCTCGAGTCAGGGCCCTGCTCAAGCGCTCCTTTGTCGCCCACAGCGGAGTTTTGAAAATCCATGGTATGACGATCGATGGCGCGAAAAGAAAATTTTATATCGGTGAAAATGAAATCAGTTTGACCTATTCGGAATTTCAAATCTTGTCATTGCTTTCGGCAAGACCTGGCTGGGTTTATGCCAGGTCGCAAATTGTTGATACACTTCGAGGTGAGAATCATGCCATTACTGATCGCTCTGTCGATGTCCAAATTGTCGGACTGAGAAAAAAAATGGGAGATTTTGGGGAGCTTATTGAAACAGTTCGAGGTGTCGGTTACAGAATAAAAGGGGAAGACTAAAAGAATGAAAAGACCCCGATTATTTTGGCAAATCTATACGACAGTCTTAAGCGTCACGGCCATTGTGCTGGCGATTTTTCTTGCCAATGCCAAAGTCGCCTTTAAGCATTTCTTTGAACATCAAACACTGATCGAGTTGACCAAAAGCGATAGGATTCTGACTGAAAGACTTCGGTCCTTATGGCCGCTGCGAAATGAAAAAGATCAATCACTTTTTCAAGAAAAATTAAAACAGGAATTGGATTCCTTCGCAAATTTGGCAGAAGTGCGTGTGACCTTCATGTCTCCGACTGGCGAGGTCTGGGGTGAGACCGGTACTCAGGTAGAGTTGATGAATAATCATTCGACAAGACCTGAATTTCAGGAGGCGCTTAGGGATGGAGTTGGCCATTCGGTCAGGTACAGCAATACTTTAGGTAGAGATTTTTTTTATTACGCCTCACTTGTTAAGCAAGATGATAAAGTTATTGCCGTTCTACGCTTGGCGGTACCTATGCGAGATCTTGACACTGTGATCTCGCCTATAAGTCACAAAATTATCTATTCTGGGATTCTGCTGGTTATTGTTTCAGCGATCTTGGTGTGGCCGCTTACGAAAAGAATCACATCCCCCATCGAAAAACTTCGCGCCGCCGTTCTTAATTTTAAAAAAGTTGATGGGCAAAAAGCTTTTGAAATAGGTGATATTGATTCAGAAGAGGTGCGAGATTTATCCAAAGCACTGAATGAATTGGTGGACAGACTTGATATACAGGTAAAAAAAATCTCGGCACAACGAAACGAAAGGGAAGCCATTTTTTCCAGTATGACAGAAGGAGTAATAACCATTGACCTGAATGGGAATTTATTACATTGGAATAAAGCCGCCTGTTCTCTTTTGGGAGTGGACTATAGTGGGATGATGTACAAAGAAAAGGCCTTCGTTGACGTTTTTAAAGTTGGACAGCTTGAAAAAATTATAGAGGACACGTTAAAACAGGGGGACGCTGAAGAAGAGCTTACCCTTTTTGGAAATAAAATTCTTAATGTCACAGGATTGTTGTTGAAAGGAGAGAATGCAACTACCATTGGTGTTTTGCTTGTTATCCATGACGTCAGCAGAATTCGTAAATTGGAAGGACACCGAAAAGATTTTGCCGCCAATGTTGGCCATGAATTACGCACTCCTCTTACCGCCATCCAGGGTTTTATTGAAACCTTGCTTGAAGGTGTTGATGACCAGAAGACAAGCAAACGTTTTTTAACCATAAGTCTCAAACATACCCATCGTCTCAAAAAAATTATTGATGATCTTATGCTTCTCTCTAATTTGGAAAAAGATGCTGAAAGTTTAAGCAATCATTTTCATCATTATGATTTGACAAATATTCTGGATACTGTGCTTGAAATTTGTCATGAGAGTGCCAGGGAGCGTGGTGTGACGCTAGAACTCGTCAAGATGTTTTTGCCCGGAATGACATTATGGTGTCATCGGGAGCTGCTTGAGCAGGCGCTTATCAATCTAACAGAGAATGCCATAAAATATGGCCCTGAAAAAGGCCTGGTAACTATCAGAGCTATGCAGAATACTGATCACGGGATTTCTTTTCAAGTTCAGGATGAAGGTGCCGGGATTCCCCGGGAGCATCGCGAGAGAATTTTTGAGCGATTTTTTTCCATTGATAAGGCAAGAAGTCGAGAGACAGGTGGGTCCGGACTTGGGCTTTCCATTGTCAAGCATATTGCTATTCTTCATACAGGCACGGTTTATGTCCAAGGCGCCGAACCGAAAGGGGCGCTCTTTAGTTTACTCATCCCCAATAGGGCCTGACTCTTCATTTCTAACAATTTCCTAACATTTCACTCACGAATTAACAGTATTAAAAACCTATAAATGGCCAACAACGAGAGGAGGAATTTATGAGTTTATTAAAAATACTTTCAGTTCTTTTAAGCGCATTGGTCATCAATTTTGGCGTTCACGCTTCTGACAACAAGAGTGTAGCAATTGATGGTTCAAGCACAGTCTTTCCCATTGCCGAGGCGATGGCGGAAGAATTCAGAAAAACCTATCCGAAAATCAATATCAATGTCGGTGTCTCCGGGACGGGCGGTGGTTTCAAGAAATTTGTTGTGAAAGAAACTGATATTAATAATGCATCAAGGAAGATTAAGGATTCAGAGGCCGAAGCTGCAAAAAAAAATGGCATTAACTATACAGAACTGGCCGTTGCCTATGATGGCATTACTCTTGTGGTCAACCCCAAAAATACTTGGGTGACAACACTGACAACTGACGAACTTAAAAAAATCTGGGGAAAGGATTCTAAGGTGATTAGCTGGTCAGACGTGCGAAAGGAATGGCCGAATCGCAAAATTAAACTTTATGGTCCTGGCACAGATTCTGGAACCTTTGATTTTTTCACTGAGGCCATCAACGGCAAGTCCGGTGAATCCCGCTCGGACTTTGTCAAAAGTGAAGATGATAATGTGCTTGTAACCGGTGTCGAAGGCGATGTCGATGCCATGGGATATTTTGGTTACAGCTACTATAAAGAAAATCAAAAGAAGTTAAAGGCCATCTCTGTCGATGCTGGCAAAGGTCCTGTTACTCCAAATCTTGAGACCATAAAAAGTGGAACTTATGCACCTCTTTCCCGGCAAGTGTACATCTATGTAAACAACGAAGCATTGAAGAGAGAAGAAGTGCAAACCTTTGTGAGTTATTTCATGCAACAAGCAGAAAAAATTGTGCCTGAAGTAGGACTGATTCCGTTGGGTGCTAAAGCCTACAAAGAAGATCTTAACAAGATTAAGTCGATTAAATAAAGATGAGTACACTAAAAAATACCATCAGTATTGCTCGTGCAAAGAATATCGAAAAAATCCTGGCACCTCTTCTGGGAGTTGCTGGGATTTTTTCAATTTTTATTACTCTCGGTATTATCTTCGTCCTTAGTAAAGAAACAATTTCATTCTTTAAAATTGTCTCGGCCTTGGATTTCCTTCTCGGGACAAAATGGGAGCCTCTCCTTGATCCCAAATCGTTTGGTGTACTGCCGCTTTTGTGTGGTACTTTTTTAATTACGCTCGGGGCTGCGATCATTGCCATCCCTTCAGGTGTCTTGATCGCTGTGTTTTTATCTGAATATGCAAGCAGCGGAGTGAGAAGAGTGCTTAAGCCTGTGCTGGAATTATTGGCCGGCATTCCTACGATAGTTTAC
>JAHFAA010000260.1 GCA_023250775.1 Bdellovibrionales bacterium | reverse complement strand
CAGCTCACTGGTAGCTTTCGCTATGTGTTTGAAAATATCCCAATCACTTTTAGCTTCCCATACCGGCTTAATTGCAGCCGACAATGGATGTATAAACGAATGCATGTCGGTACTATTAATATCAGACTTCTCATACCACGAGGCTGCTGGGAGCACTATATCGGAATAGAGGGCCGACGTATCCATTCTAAAGTTCAAATCGACCACCAAGTCCATTTTCCCCTGCGGGGCATCATCCTTCCACTCCACGTCCTTGATAAACTTATCAGCGACCTCATCAGCGATGATATTATTGTGGGTCCCTAAATAGTGCTTTAAGAAATACTCGTGCCCTTTTGCACTTGCACTGAGCGCATTTCCTCGCCAAATGTACCAAACTCTCGGAAAGCATTTTTCATTATCCGGTTCAGCTACAGCGTGAATAATTTCTTTTGATTTCAATTTTTGTACGATATAGCTCCTGAGCTCATCATCCGTCTTAGCACCAGAAGCTTGGGCCTCTTTTACAATATCAAAGTTACTCTTGGTGTATTGAGGGAAGAAGGGCATCCAACCATTCCTAACAGACTTCACAATCAAGTCGGCAGTATGTTGCTGTGACAGATCATTTTTGGGAACTGTATTATAGTCAGACTGATTGCCATCGTAGCGCCATTGACTCGAATTCATGTAATGCCAAATCGGCCCTTGCTGAAGACGGCCTGCAGGCATCCAATCCCTTCCTGACATGACTGAGGCCCAGGAGTCCATGGGTGCCAGTTTTTCTTGTCCAACATAGTGGTTCATTCCACCACCGTTGACACCGACGCAACCCGTAAGCATCAAAGCCATGGTACCGGCACGGTAAATTAAATTATTGTGGTACCAGTGAGTAATACCGGCGCCAATAATGATCATACATTTACCGTTGGTGGCTTCAGCTGTTTGACACCACTGTCTTGCCAGCTGAAGTAGAGTATCTCTGCCAATTCCAGAAAATATCTCCTGCCATGCGGGCGTGTAGGCCGCTTTATTGTCGTCATAGGATGTAGGGTATTCGCCCGCAAGTCCGCGGCCGACCCCATACTGAGCCATAGTCAAATCGTACACTGTCGTTACTGGCACTTTTTTACCGTTAACAGTTTCTATATATCTAACAGGAACACCCCGCCTGGCCTTGTGACCCAACCCAAACTCGGTGAACTCAACCATTAAGACCTGCTCTTCTTTTCCTAAAAGAGAAAGGCATGGGTCATATGTTTTTCCAGTTTCAGCGTCCTCGAACTTCATGTTCCAAAGGCCTTGTTTCTTACCCCATCTATGACCGGCACTACCACCCGGACAAACAAGATCACCAGTAGTAGTATCAATATTTAAAAATTTCCATTCACCATTTTCGATGTCTTTGTATTTTGCGACTTGATTAGCGCGCAACATCTTCGAGGGAACAAAAGCTCCATTCTCCTCAATCAACTCAACGAGATAAGGACTGTCTGTATATTTCTTTGTGTAATTTAAAAAATAGTCGACCTTCTTATCGACATGGAATTCTTTGAGAATGACATGGGTAACAGCCATCCAAAATGCACCATCCTGACCAGCATGGACTGGGAGCCATTGATCGGCATATTTTGCAACCATACTGAAGTCGGGTGACATAACAACGGTCTTTGTCCCATTATGTCTCGCCTCGGAGAAAAAGTGTACATCAGGCGTTCTGGTCATTCCTAAATTTGCACCCATCGCAACTATGAACTTGGAGTTATACCAATCAGCACTTTCGGCCACATCGGTTTGCTCACCCCAAACTTCAGGAAAGGAACTAGGGAGATCGCAATACCAATCATAAAAACTCAGATTTACACCACCCATGAGCTGTAGGAATCGGGATCCGGCAGCATAACTGATCATGGACATTGCAGGAATTGGTGAGAATCCAATGATGCGGTCTGGTCCGTATTTCTTTACAGTTGAGAGATTTGCCACAGCAATGAGTTCGAGCGCCTCGTCCCAGGTCACCCTTCGAAAGCCCCCCTTACCTCGTGCCTCCTGATAGCGTTTTCTCTTTTCGGGATCAGACTGGATATTTTCCCAGGCCTTAAATACATCGCCAGAAGCAAGCTCCTTTTCAGCTTTAAAAAGATCAAGCAGTGCTCCCCTCATCAGGGGATATTTGACTCGAATGGGACTGTATAAATACCATGAAAACGATATTCCTCTCTGACATCCCCTCGGCTCGTAGGGCGGCAGTGATTTTTCCAATTCAGGATAGTCCAGGGCCTGTGTCTCCCAAACCACGATCCCATCCTTAACATGAATATTCCAACTACAACCGCCTGTACAGTTTACTCCGTGAGTACTCCTCACCACTTTATCATGTTGCCATCTGTTTCTGTAGAACTCTTCCCAGCGACGGGTTTTAGGATTTACTGTATTTTGGATCCAATTCATATTTCATTCTCCACTGACATCTTCAGCAAAAGCTTAACTGTTTAACAAAACATTACCTGGTTAACACTTTAGTCTGCCGCTTAAAAATTTCGTCCTTAACACTCGCTCGTCTCTTCTGCTTCCAAAAAAGGCTACTTCCAAGTACCAGTATAAAGAAAATTAACACGCCACCAAAAAAGACGATGCTCGCAGGTTGAATTGTATGAGAAAAGAGTTGATTCTCTTTGACCGTTTTTAAAAATAGATCCAGATGACTTTTCTCTGTCATCTCTAATTCATGGGTTTGGTAGGCACTGATCATGGCGGGCATCGACTTTGCCATGGTCCCTACAATGCCAGGAACGTAAGAGATGGAGATATCCTTGGCCAGAGTTCCCCCGAACATGACTTGCTTATCCTTAACGCTGTGACACGAAATGCAGCTTGGCCCCCCATTGGCCAGTCGAATCTCGCCGGTAAAGAGCCCCCTTCCAGTGTCAGCACTGGGCGTAAAGAGTGCGGACAGATCAGAACCCTGGTCAGCACCACCAGCCCCTGATGTTGGATTGTTCAGATAATTCAAAAGGGCATCAAGCTCTGGCGGAGAAAACGTGTGGGAGGGCATGGGCATTTTCCCAAACTCTTCAAAGACCTTGACCGCGTCCTTGTCGCCCGAAGCTATCATATTGGACGAAGACATAATGAATTTAGTTAGCCAATCCACACTTCTTTTCTTGGTGATATTGGCTAAATCAGGACCGACAAGCTTGCCGCCGCCAATCTTGTGACAGGCTTTACAATTTTTATCAAAAATCGCTTTGCCATCTTCTGCCTTTAGCGTTGCTGCAGACAATAAACACAAAAATGTTATTAGCATAAAGTATTTCATAGATCCTTATCCTCCAAACGCATTAATGCACCTCATGAGCCATGCTTTCACCAAGGTATGGATGATTCTTCGGAATAATACTTGTCTTCCCAAGTGCAGAGGCCACTGAAAAAATAAAGATCCCCAGAAAACCAGAAAATATTCCAACCTCAACAAACCCAATAATACAGTTTCCGGTAAGACCAGGAAAAACCTGAAGATAGATATCCAACCAAAACCCAAACAACAACAAGGCCGAGGTAAAAATAAGAGCATTGGTATTTCTGGCGACTCTGTTATGAAGCAAGAAAAGAAATGGAAAGGTCCAGTTTAAGAAAAGATCAGCGAAAAAGATGGTCTTCCACTCGCCCCTCAACCGCTGAGCATAATAGACCGTTTCTTCTGGAATATTCGAATACCACATCAAGAAAAATTGACTAAACCACATGTATCCCCAAATCATGGCGAGCATAAATAGATATTTCGATAAATCATGCCGGTGTGCCGCATTCAAAACTGGAAAGTACCCTCTTTTATTTAAGGCAAAGATCATGAGTAATATGAGCGCTGAACCATGCAAGAATGCCGAGACAAAATTCTTGATGGCAAAGATAGTGCTGAACCAGTGGGAATCAATGGACATGATCAAGTCAAAAGTAAAAAGAGAAAATGTTAGGGCCAGAATAAATATGAGAACTTTTGAATAAAATTCCCCTTTAATAAAATTTTTAAGCCCTCCTTCAACGTCTTCTCTTAATGAAAACTTCCTAAGAAGCGATGTTAGAAAAAACCATAAGCCAAGGGAAACTACCAATCTTATAAGAAAGAAAGTCACATTGAGATATGGAGCTTTGTGTTGCAGCAAGATGTCACTCTGAACTGCAGCTTCATGACTCCAATGGTAGAGCGAATGAACTCCAAATGCGCCCATTAGAAGAACAAGAACAGACCCATAGGGTAAATATGCAGTGATGGCCTCTGGCACTCTTTTAAACATGGCCGACCACCCAGACTGGGTAATGTTTTGAATCGCGGCGAAAAAAGAAGCACCAATAGCTAATGAAAGAAAATAGTAATTACAAACAAGAATATTACCCCATGCACGTTGGGCATTTTCCTTAAAGCCCAACACAGTTGCGATAACGCCGATGACAGAAAGCACCAGAGAAAGTCGCTTCATGTTATCGCAGTTGACAAGTTGGTCACTCACTTCAATGTCATTCTTCATTTCGCTTTTCATCTCTTCTTTAGATCAGTTTTTATATATTTGACGATTTTCCATCTATCTTCAGGCTTTAGCTGCCAATTGTAAGATCCCATAAACCCTGAAACAGAGCCGAGCGTGATAACATGAAACAGCTCCCCATCAGACTTTTTCTGTGTAAAATCTTTGATCAGAGCTGGAATCTCTTTGGTAATCTTCTTGGTGGTAACAAGAGCGCCATCACCCATCCCATGTTCGCCATGACACATCATGCAATATTTCTCATACATAGCTTTTCCACGGGCGATTGTCTGTGGAGAATCGGGAATGGGGTTAACAAGTTCTACCCCTGCTCTCTTTTGTTCTTCAACCGTTTTACCATATGGGTAGGGAACAAACTCTCTTGGGATGGCCCCTTTTACTGGGAGCTGGGCTGTCTTTCCGTCAGCAAAGTTTGGGTTTTCTGAATAATACTCATAAGGAACTGCCTGGGACATATCATCAAAGTAGGTATAGCCAGGATTGGATCTATCATCCCTCGAACAGGCTGTGACCAAGATCAGTAAGCATGGTAAAAGCCGTACGAATATTTTAAAGAAAGTCCAGTTCACTCGATTTACCTAATTCTTTCCAATGTTTTTCTTTGCCACCACTTCAATTGCTCCACTCTTCCGGAGCTTTGATGTGATTTCATTAACTTCGTCTATAGATGCAGAGTCCTTCACCTCAATCACTAGAGAAAACTTGTCATCTGTATTTCCGGAATGAGCAAGCACGGGCTCCTTCCCCGGAAACAGTTGCTGGCGCACAAAAAAGCTCACCACAGATAAGATTATGCCCACCAAGATTGTCATCACAAACATGATGACAATGAACGACAGGGAGAGGTGAGGCTTCCCGCCGATTCTAATTGGGAAATTGATAACTGAAGTCCAATATAAAAAGCCAAAGGTGCCTACCGTTCCCGACACTCCATAAATAAAGGCCAAGTACGAAAATCGGGTGGAGATTTCAAGCTCATGAAAGACTTCGTGAATTGGATAAGGGGTAAAAACATTTTTAATGGCTATGCCATTTTGTTTTATACTCCTGATGGCATCCACAAAGACATCCTCATTATCGTATGTTCCAACCAAATTGTTGTTTTCCACTTTATTAAACATGTGTAGCTGCCCTTGCCGTTTTCTTGCCACTGGTTGCCTTCAAAATCCCTTTCACTTCGCTTACTGCAATCATAGGAATAAACTTAAAAAACATTAGCAGAAACAAAGTAAATATTCCTAACGTTCCGACGTAGACGCCGATTTCAACAAGGGTAACGTGGTAACTTGACCAGCTGGAAGTTAAATAGTCCTTGGAAAGGGAGGTCACAATGATTACATACCGTTCAAACCACATCCCAAGATTAATAAATAATGAAATTATAAAAACAATTGCCAGATTTCTGCGGACACTTTTAAACCAGAATAATTGTGGAATTATGGCATTACAAATCACCATTCCGTAAAAACCAATCA
>JAHFAA010000259.1 GCA_023250775.1 Bdellovibrionales bacterium | reverse complement strand
GTGTCGCTCGCTGACGTATTGGATAATATTAAGAGAGTGTAATCTGCCCACATAAAATCCCGAGATTTTTAGCTGCGCTAGTCTGCGACCCCCGTTCATCAATAATTCCGTTAAGATTATACCGTATAATAGAAGTTATAGGGGGGGAATTCTAATTGCCTAATTGGAGAACTAGCGAGAGATAGATTCTTCCTTGAGACCTAGATCCCTCGGCATTGATTTCTCATTCATAATGAGTGATACATCGCGTGCCCGATCAGAAATATTTTGTGCTGCCAGTGATGTGTCTGTTTGCGCTTCACTTTGAATGGTGCAGATGTCTTCAGTCACAGTGGCATCAACATTTCCAAAACACACCCTGGCCTCATCATAGATTTGGGCCTTGCTGGAAACGATGGCACTGCCATTTATCTCGGCCTCTCCGTGAATTGAAGCTTCATCCAAAACGTCGGCCGATCCATGAACTAGAGCACCTTCAAAAACCTCAGCATCGCCGTGCACTTTGGCGTTGCCATAGATGTGGGCGGCGTTGTCTATGCGAGCGTTATCAAAAATCTGGGCATAGCCATAAATCTTAGAATGACCATCAATTCGGGCCTGGCCACTAATGCTGGCATTGTTAAAGATGTGAGCATTTCCAAGAATCTTGGCATGACCGAAAACCTTGGCCTTTCCCCCGACGGCGACATAGTTGCGAAGAACGGCTTGCTCAAATACTTTGGCATCACCGTAAACCATGACGTTACCGTAGAGTTCGGCTTTCCCGCCTACTTGGGCATTGTCTAGAACGTTGGCGGTGTCATGCACAGAGGCATGGTCGCATATTGAGGCCGAGGGTGCGATATAGGCAAAGCTGCTTACCGAAGCCGTGTCTGCAACAAAGCCACCCCCGTTGGGGTGGCGTTTTCCTTTGGCTCCACTACAGGGTTCTGCGGCATAGGTTTGATTGATGATAAAAAAAGCTGCCAATAAAATCTTCAGCATATTCATGTGAAAGACCTCCGCCTGTAATTCCTAAAATTAAGCATAGCAGAAGGCAAAAAACTTTAAACTTATATAAAATGGCACGATGTAACTGGGCAGATTTAATATGAAGAGAGTGAAATTTTCCCACATAAAATCCCGAGATTTTTAGCTGCGCTAGTCTTCGACCCCCGCTCATTAGAGGAGAAAATGTGTGCTCAATCCGTCCTAACCTTAGGCGTTTAGAGTGAGCACGCGGCCTTAAAAATGAGGATCGCCTAGTTCTCCCTTACCTTTACCTTCACTAAGCATTATTTTGAATCTGGGCAATTTACAGGGAGAAAGGCCGGCGCGCGGGTTTGTAGTCCGCTGCTGGCGGCCGTAAACATCTCGCAGTAGAGATAGCTGCCACCTGCCAAGGCCTGGTCGGTTTGTGGCACTCGATGTCCCACGCGACTCATACAGGCCAGAACTTGAGTTTGAAATTGTCTCAACTCATCGGTGGCACAGCGTTCGAGATGAAGATCGAAATAACTACCTTGAATGGAAACCGAAAGGAATCCATTCCTATTCGCCTCGTAAGTTTGCAAGATATCTCTTTCGGTAGCAGCGGCAATCGCATCCACACAAGTCATGACTTCCTGAGGTTGGGCCTTTAGGTTGGCATTGGTGGCGCAGGCGTTAAGGGCATCGGCTCCCTTACCGGAGGCGAGATCATAGTAGAAGGAATCTGGTTCATTATGGCTCGCCGTATAGCTGGCAAGTTTTTGGTCAAGAAGTCTTCGCACAGATTGCCCCACGCGATCTTGGCAACTCAAAATGGCGGAAAGATTATTGTAAACTTCAGGTTTAGAACAAGTCTCAAATACATCAGGTGTATGTCCGCCCTCGTGGTTCCCTTCTGGAATAATTTGTAAAAATTTTGCGAGCAGTGAGGTGGTACAGGTCTTCACCTTGGGCACGGCCTCCTGGCCGCCTTGCTTACAAACATCGATCAGACCCCACATAAAGGGTTCGTTGTTTCTTCCAGGGATATCGAAAAGTGGCGAGCCAGTGGCAACACAAGTGACGACTTGGTTGAATTGACCGCGCACGTTTGCATCTTGGCAAAGTTGTAGGGTCGTTGACGGAGCTACATGATGCAAAGTTGCCGCCCCATTGCTGGCATTGGCCGCTCTCATACAAGTGAAAACTGCCTGGCGGTCTTGAAGTTGACCGTTATTTTGTACGCAGTAATTACGATAAGTATCATTATCAAGTCCTCCCCCTTTAAACATGGTGAGGCAGTTGGCAATCTCCCTGAATTGAGAACGAGCTTCTTCATTGCTACAGATGTATTCAAAACTGTTGACTGACTGGCCAGAGATCTGGGCCAGTTGAGTGCGACATTGTTGCTCTGTAACGGCCCAAATCGGAAAAGATAATATGAATAATACAATGGTCCAAATTGATTTTGGCATTTGATGATCCCCTTTCAAGCGTTATGGAGATCAAGAAGCAAAGACGATGCCAATGCTAAGAGCTTGAAGATAGGTCGACGGAGAAACGGCCTTCGTCTATTGTTTAGACAGTGCCTGAAAAATCTTCAATATTAATATTAAGAGAGTGCAATCTTCCACATAAAATTCCGAGATTTTTCTCCGTTCATCAATAATTTCGTTAAGATTATACCGTAATTCAGGATAATTTTTTTTGAATTTGTCACATCCTAATTTTATCCTACTCTAAGCTATTATTTGCGTATGTATGTCGACTGAGAAACACCAGGGCCTGGACGGTAACTGTGATACTCTGGTCGCCATTGGGCCTTGGTGAGAATGGTTTCAAATTCGTCATCAGAAAGTCTCCGCGCCAGGCCTGAGTCTCTGGCCTCTATTGAAATTGCTTTAGCAACTTTTAGAGAAACCTGACGAATATTGCAAAGATCAGGAAGCAGCATATTTTGCTTACATTGCTCATCTGTTACAAAAGCACTGACGGCCTTACTTGCGGCAATAAACATTTTATGAGTAATTTTAGTCGCTCGAGACACCAATGCACCTAATCCCATTCCAGGAAAGATGAACATGTTATTACACTGAGAAGTGTAAATTTTTCGGCCTTCATAATCGACTGGAGCAAAAGGACTTCCTGCTGCAAACAAACCTCTGCCATGAGTAGCGCGGGCCACTTGCTCAGAGGTGCATTCTGATTTTGAGGTGGGATTTGAAAGTGCAAAAATGATCGGCCGTTCATCATTTTTGGCCATCAGGGTGAGAATTTCAGAATTAAAAAGTCCAGTTGTTGCAGTCACACCGATCAAGACAGAGGCCTTCGAGTTTTTGACAACGTCTAAAAGAGTAATGTTATTTGGATTAGATAATTTCCATTGTGCTACGGCGGAACGTTTTTGGGCAAAAGCAATTTGGGCCTCTTCTAACTTCGGAGTATCTTCCATGAGCAGTCCAGGAAAATCGCAGCAAAAGATTTTGCTATGAGCTTCTTCTTTTGAAATGCCTTCTTCCATCAGGATAGAGAGAATACTGGTTGCAATACCAGATCCTGCTTGCCCCATTCCCACGATAACAAAACGCTGGTCGCGGAAACCTTGTTTTTTAATTCGCATTCCCGTCATGAGTGCCGCGGCCACGGCAGCTCCTGTCCCCTGAATATCGTCATTAAATGACAGAATACGATTATGATATCGTTCAAGCAGCTTGAAGGCCTTATGTTTTGCAAAATCTTCCCATTGCAAAAGAGCGTTCGGAAAGTTACGGCAAATACCAACGACAAAACGTTCGATGAAGTCATCATAAGCTTGCCCCTCTAGCCGTCTTTTTCGATACCCCATGTAGAGAGGGTCATTTAATAAATTTTCATTATTAGTCCCGACATCTAGAGTAACCGGCAGACAGCACCCAGGGTTTACGCCACCTGCGGCGACATACAGATTTATTTTACCGATAGGAATTCCCATGCCATCAGAACCTAAATCTCCAAGCCCTAAAATGCGTTCACCGTCAGTTGCGACAATGAGATTAATTAAAGGCAGTGGGGTGTCTTCAAAGAGCTGATCAATGTTGGAAATATTATCAGGATTGATATAAATTCCTCTAAAGTCTTTTGTAATATGGCTGAGCATTTGGCAAGCGGTGCCTACTGTAGGAGTGTAAACAATTGGTAACATCTCTTCGAGATGATGGGAAAGAAGATTGTAAAAAAGAGTTTCATTGCGGTTGAGTAGTGATTGAAGAAAACTGTATTTGTCCATGTCGTCCTGCGAACGGCGATACATCTCGTAACTGCGCTTTCGTTGGGCGTTGATATCAGAAACACTCGAGCGCAGAAAACCAGTGAGGCCAAGATTTAAGCGTTCTTCTTCTGTAAATGCAGATCCTTTATTGAGCAGAGGATTGTAGAGCAATTGCTCACCTCTATAGTACACTTCCAAGAATTGCTCAGTGGTTTGTGGGTCTATTTTTAAATTATAGCTTTTCATGGCCAGTGCTCCTTGCTTTATATTTTTCGTAAAGACGAGTAATCTTAAGCGAATTTTACCAAAGGTACCAGTAGACTCTGAAAGAGCAAGACAAATTGATCACGCATTTTTTGCAACTCTTCTGCCCTGGAAATGCTATTAGGGCACAGGATTTGAAATTCGGAGATGATTTTTTGATTTTGCTCTGTTCTTTCATTAATTTTAAAGTACCAATTCCAAAAAAATCTTGTAATCAAGAATAAAATAATTAAAACACCGAACATTAAGATCAAACTTACAATTGCTGCCCCGTCACCACCTGAACTGTGCATATCTAGATTCCTTTGTTATATTAAGAGAGTGTAATCTTCCCACATAAAATCCCGAGATTTTTCCCCGTTCATCAATAATTCCGTTAAGATTAGACCGTATAATAGAAGTTATAGGGGAGAAAATGTGTGCTCAATCCGTCCTTACCTTGGGAGCTTGAGGCAGACTTTGAAGAAGCACTTAAATATGAACCGCCCTCAGAGTACGACAAAGCACTACTCCCGAAGAGAAATGCTCTTTGCTATTGCGGAAGTGGTAAGAAATTTAAAAAATGTTGCTTTGATAAAATCTGATGAAGATTTTATCAATTTGATTTGTCTGTAATGAGAATTAAAAACTATGGCGCTCTTGCCACTGCTCTTACAATGGGATCTTTATGAGCGATGACCTCACAGCTAAAGACAAAGTACTGCAACAACTTTTTGACCTCGCCGCAAGAGACCCTTGGCAATGGCTTTTGATGGCCAAAGACTTAGGTTCCATAGCTGAAGAGACTTGGAAGAATCGAGAACAAAAGCCAACAACACCAGCCTTCGAGCAAACATTTGTACTTGGGAGAGAATACACCCGGGTACGAATCTCATTCGCTTTATTGGGAACAGCATTTGAAAATATTTTTAAGGCCATAATCGTGATGCGAAATCCAAATTTTGTAACTAATGGCACCTTGTCTACCGATTTCCCCGCGACCCATGACTTAAATCTTCTACTTAATAAAGTAGATTGGACTTTAAGACCCGAAGAAGTTTTTCTTCTGAGACGGCTCTCCGCGTACATTCTCTGGTTTTCAAAATACCCCGTTCCTAAATCGTTTGAGAAACTTGCAATTGCAGAGCTCAATCATGTGGACTTCGAGCGCGGTATAGATCTGTGTGCGAGACTGCTTAATTTAGCTGTGCAAGAGATTATGCCAACAAATGAGTAAAGGTTATGGCAAAAAAACATGATTATGATGCAGCGACAAGCAGCAGGGATATAACTAACGTCCGATACATGTTCTAATTTTCCAGCAGATGCTCTCGCGCGTCAATCGATGCGCTCTGTTCGGGATACCTGTCGAACATCTCGAGATTTTTACCCGTTCATCAATAATTCCATTAAGATTATACCGTGTAATAGAAGTTATAGGGGCGAAAATGTGTGCTCAATCCGTCCCTACCTTAGGGGTGTCCCATGTGATTACTGATGGATAGCCGTAAATAAGACAATCACAGCGTTCTATTCAGGCCCGTAATTATTCCCTTGAGAGTATCG
>JAHFAA010000258.1 GCA_023250775.1 Bdellovibrionales bacterium | reverse complement strand
AATGCATCGGCCACTGTTCCGCTGGTTCCGACGTTGAGCCAACCCTTGTTGGCCTCCAGATAAAAATTGCTCAAATGCAAATGGGTATTGCGAATAGTTCCAAGTCCCGCGGGATTATAGAGAATACTGGTGGCATCATCCACCTTACAGATATAAGCATTTCCCATGGCCATAGCGCGACCGCTGGGGGCCAATTCGGGAGTAACCGCATCCTCAAAACGAATGATCGAAAAGGCCTGAAATGGAACAAGGGCGATTAAAAAAATACAAAATGTACGAAAGCAATTCATAGAACGATTATAGAAGAAAACGGCCTGGTCTCAAGGCATACAAATTTTTTCCACAACGCCGAAGGAAAACGACATAACCGACTAAATCAGTCTTTGAATTTTTTACTAGTATCAGTTGGCATTACGGCGTTTTCTTCCTGGGAAACGATGCTGCGAAATGCCCATAAAGCGAGAACCAATGCGACGAATGGATTCGATTCGACTTT
This sequence comes from Bdellovibrionales bacterium, assembly GCA_023250775.1. Classification (GTDB taxonomy): domain Bacteria; phylum Bdellovibrionota; class Bacteriovoracia; order Bacteriovoracales; family Bacteriovoracaceae; genus GWA2-49-15. Next base: position 5,515 of record JAHFAA010000258.1, on the reverse strand, counting down.
CGGCCAACATATCAGCGGCCTTGTAGGTGGTGATATTGTTCTTGTCAGAAATTCTAAATACTTCCACTGCCGTATCATAAATCGTCTCAACCATTCGGCGTGCTTTGCTGTCTGACCAACCTTCAAATTCAATACTAACGTTCATCAAGCCACCAGCGTTGATGAGATAGTCAGGAGCATAGAGAATTCCACGAGAACGCAGAATGTCTCCATGGCGAGGCTCAGCTAATTGGTTGTTGGCGGCACCGGCCACAATTTTACATTTCAATTGCTCAACCGTTTTGTCGTTCACGCTGGCGCCAAGAGCACAAGGAGCGTAGATATCGCACTTCACGCCATAAATGGCATCAACACCAACCACTTCAGCGGTGGGCACAATCTCTGTAAACAATTTAATATTTTTTTGATTAATGTCAGTGACTAGAATTTTGGCCCCGGCTTGAGCCAGTAATTCTCCAAGATGACGGCCGACAGAGCCCGCACCTTGTAAGGCCACCGTCTTTCCTCGAAGCGAACGGTCGCCGAAAACTTTCATACAAGAAGCTTCTATTCCTTTAAACACTCCAAGGGCCGTGTAAGGAGCTGGGTTACCCGAACCGCCGTGGGGAATAGCAACTCCGGACACGTTATTGGTTTCGGTAAAAATATGTTCAATATCTTCCACATTGATATTGACGTCTTCAGCAGTGATATAGCGACCGTTCAAACTCTCCACCAATCGACCAAAACTTCGAAAGAGGGCCTCACTTTTATCTTTTTCTGGATCACCGATGATAACGGCCTTTCCACCGCCTAAGTTCAAACCTGAAACCGCTGCTTTATAGGTCATGCCTTTTGAAAGACGAAGTACATCTTCCAGGGCCTCATCTTCTGTTTTATAAGGCCACATCCGAGTTCCACCGAGGGCGGGGCCAAGAACGGTATTGTGAATGGCAATAATGGCCTTGAGGTTACAAGTCGGGTCGGCATAGAAAACAACTTCTTCGTGACCCATGGAATACATTTTTTCTAAGGTTGCCATGATTTCCTCCAATGTGGTGGCCAAAAATTACTGCTAAAATTTTGCGAGGAGCTTAACTTTTAGAAGGTAAAAACAATATGCCCACTGTGTCACTCGTCCCCAATTAAATCTATTTTGAAGAGAGTTTTCGAATGTCTTTCGCAATTTTTTCAATTTCGGGATGATAATCATCGGCCCTTAGCTTGAGGTCGCGAGTGTTGCCGACCAAAAGATCATCAACAAATTTTGAAAGAGCATAAATAGGACCTGAGATTCGGTGACCCAGCACAATTCCGAAGACAAACAAGATCACGGTTTGCACAGATAAAATTAGCAATAGGCCATAATCAAAAATCCTGATCGATTCATCCTTAACAAGAGAGGCAGGGAGCAATGCTAGAATTAGAGAATGGCCAAAAGCTCCCACAAGCACGGTGGAACACATGCCAATAACGGCCAATTTCGCAGCAAATGCATATTGGAAAGCTGGATTAATAATTTTCACCTTACGCAAATTATTGAGATGCCAAATTTTTTGGTTGAGATAAAAAAAAGAGAAGATGGTCAGAAGGATACCCGATACTTGAACCAGATCGGCAAAATTAAAAACTAAACCCTGAAGAAAAAACATTTTCACTTCGATCCAATCCACCACGTAGCCGACCTGAATACGATCAATGGCATTGCCGGTGACGCCAGAAAAAAATAATGTCAGTCCCAAACGTAAAGGAAAAAGCTCTGGACCAGTCCATAGGAAATAAACCAATCCAAAATAAATCATCAGCAGAAGACCAAACAAAGTCGAGGCCATCACCACGCGCACTAAAGGATTTGCGTCTGAGAGATGGCCAAGAGAAATGCCATAGTTTGGAACGAAATGAAATGAGAGCGGGCCAATCTGATGAACAGTACTTTGATGATTAAATTGGAATTTCAGGAACTGATCTATAATCACAAAAAGCAACAAAGTAATCAGGAGGAAATGTTGTTTTTTCATAGAAATTTTACTTATCAAGACGCTCGGAAAGATTTTCATCCAGCATAACTTCATTTTCTTGCTGGGCCTCAACCGCCTCACGTTTGGAGAAAATATGTTTTGAATCATCGACTGATTTCACTTTCACGTCTTTGATTTCCTGATTCTCCACTTTGATCAATTCGAAAGACAACCCATCCCAAACAATAAGTTGACCCTCTTTGGGAAAATTATTTCCCAACATATCGAGGATAAAACCGGCCAAAGTTGAATAAGTGTCATTCAAGGGAAGTTTAATTTCGTAGTCGGTGTAAAGGTCACGCAGAGAAATCGTGCCGGGAACCAAGATCCCCTCAACCGAAGAATGCAAATTTAGGATTGGGTGAATTTCGTCATCATGTTCATCATTGATATCACCGACGATCTGTTCAACAATGTCTTCCATTGAGATAACACCGACAATAATACCACTTTCATCTTTAACCAGCGCCAGGTGAATCTTTCTTTTGTTCATGAGATCAAAGACTGCATTGATCTTCATGTGTTCATAGACAAAAAAAGACGCTTTGAGATGCTTTTCTATTTTAAAATCTTTTCTTTGTTCCGCCGTTACGAGCGAGAGGTCCTTGACATGCAAGAGACCAATGGTGTGTTCGAGATCACCGGCACAAACAGGATAGCGTGAGTAGTGATCGATCTGAACATAATTAATAATTTCATCGTAACTCATCTTGTGGGTGATAAATTTCACCTTGCTTCTTGGAACCATGATGTCTTTCACACGAATGGCCGGAAAATCCAAAATAGAGGTCAAAAGTTCTATCTGTTTTGAATCGATCGTCTTTTCTTTTTCCGCTCGATTGATCATGTATTCAACGTCGCCCTTAGTGACCACATGGCCACGCAACTGGGCATTTTCTCCAAGCACACTGTGAATGATGAATACCAGGAATTTGACGGCGGGATAAAGAAGTCCGTACATCAAGCGCAAAATTAAGAGCACAGGATAGGCCAATGATTCGGCCCTGACACGGCCAAAAGTTTTTGGAACGATTTCACCAAAAACCAAAATGGCAAAGGTTGTTAATCCGGCCGTGATCCCCACCATGTCGCTGCCAAAAATGCGTGTTGAAATGGAAGTGGTAAGAGAAGCGGCGAAGATCGTGGCGATGGTATTTCCAACCAAAATAGTGGTGAGAAGTTCCGTCGCATGCTCAGTCATAAACTCAACGGCGCGACCAAAACGACCACCTTGCTCGATAATCTGACGAGCACGATCAATACCAATGGAAAGCAGCACTGCCTCAGCACCAGAACAAAAAGCAGACAATAAAAAGCAAAAGAAAAGCTCAATAACTTCTAGCGGGTGAACCATGGTCTCCTTACAAAGGCCGTAAAAGGGCAACTATACAAAGCAGGTATGTGGGAAAGCGGCCAAATAACTTTTTTAGAATTGCAAAATAACACCTGCAAAAATTATCTTAAAATCATTCCTTTTTCAAGTCCAACCATAAGTAATTTCAACTAGTTAACATTTTATGTTATTAACTTACCCATCTTGGCATGCCAATAACTCGCCCGATGCTTGCCAGGGGCCTTAAGTTCAACTAATCGTCTGCCTTATCATGACATTAAACAGTTTACTGCCCTTTCCGCCCAGGTCTCTTCTTTTTGCTCCTCTTGAAGGCATGACTGATGGCCACTATCGTCAGGTTGCGATGCGCCTTTATCCTGAGTGGGCGCGTTTTAGTACAGATTTTCTGCGTATTCCTACCAACGGGAAATATTCTCGAAACAAATATCTTGAGCATCTTGGGGCGGCCATCCATCAAAACCCCGCTCTGTTAGAAAAAACTATTTTTCAAATTATTACCACCGAGAAAGCGCAGACTTCTTTGGCGTTAGAAACTTTGGCCGAACTTGGCATTTCTCACTTGGATCTCAATATTGGTTGCCCCTCACGAACGGTGATTAATCATGGAGGCGGTTGCTATCTCTTGGGTAATTTGAGTGCTCTCAAAAATGTTCTGGCCACAATTCGTAATCATTGGTCAGGCCTTTTCACAGTCAAAATGCGCATTGGCATTCACGATGATTCACTCTTTGATGAAACATTAAAAATAATCGAAGGTTCCGGGGTCAATGCGATCACTGTGCATGCTCGCACTCGCGATCAACTTTACAAAGGGCGTGCCGACTGGCGTTTTATCAAGCGCGCTGTGGATGTTGTGAAGATTCCTGTGATTGGCAATGGAGATATCTGGACGGTTGAAGATGTGAATAATTGCCTCAATGAAACCGGATGCCACTCTGTCATGATCGGAAGAGGTGCTTTAAAAACTCCTTGGTTACCACAGGTGATAGGTTCTAATGCCAACTTTCAAATTCGTTGTCTTCATCTGCCTGAATATTACCAAGCGCTGAGCAGTCATTGTCTGGCCGAGGGAGATGATGCAACAAAAGTTTTGAATAGATTGAAGTCACTGAGCCGTTATGTTTTTGATGATTTTGCCCATTGCGACCTTTTAAAAACACAGCTGATGAGGAGCAACTCACTTAATGTGTTTTTTGAAATTTTGGAAAAGGCCATCGTGACCTCTGGAGAGCGCATACAGGCCCTCCAATAAGAGACCGCCCAATAATCCTGAAAATACAAAAGGATCTAGCGTAAGAGCAAAAGCTATCAGCATAAAAAAGAGCGGCGGCATTTGTCGCCGGACAATAGGGTGAATATGGGGCGTCCGCTTCATCATCAGCTCATCCAGCCTAAACATCTGTCGCAAAAAAGAATAACGATATTTGAAAGTCATGGCGCGCTCGCGCACCTCTGGCAACTTAAACACCAAACTCCAAACATAAAACATGGTAAAAAACGACAACGCCAAAACACTTAGTCCGGCATAGGCCAAGAGCACTATCAATAGAAAAAGTGGCAGCAGAAAAATCACAGGGCCACTCCATCACGATGCCCGAAAATTAATGAATGGAACTGAAGAGCGGGCGGTGATCTTAAAATAGTGTCGAAAACAAAAAGGAAATCATCAATACTCATCATATGATGCTGTTCTTCACCTAATTCAACGTCATGCCACAATCCTGTGTCGATGGCGCCAGGATAGAGAGTCGAAAAACGCACACCCAGATCATTCCATTCTTCCCGACAAGTTTGAATTAATCCTTCGAGGGCGAATTTGGAAGCGCTGTAGGAGGCCATATTAGGAAAGGCCTTTTTTCCCGCCATGCTGGAAATCGTCACTATGTGAGTTTCTTTTTCGACAATAAAATCGGCCAGGTGTTTTAGGATGTGAAAATTTGCCAAAACATTTGTGTCGAGGTTATTACGAAAATCCAAAGTCGAGGTTTCAAAAATTGTGTCGAGAGTGAGAATGCCAGCGTTGAGCACAACCAGATGTAATTCAGACGTCGTCTGTCGGATTGTTTCATACATCGCCTCGACTTCGCTTTCTTCACGCAAATCGGCTTGAATATCAATGTATTGATCGTGAGAAAGAGTCGAGCCAGAACGTGAGACCCCAAAG
>JAHFAA010000257.1 GCA_023250775.1 Bdellovibrionales bacterium | reverse complement strand
TGGCGGCGGCCAGGTCCAAGCGGCCTGAGACAATTTCTTTCTCTAAAACGGACAAACTAATGACCTTCACTAACTCCAAATGGGTTTCACATAACAGGGCAAGCTTAAGCACTTGTATTTTTTCTAAGGAAAATTCCAGCGGCGGAAGGCCTTTTAAGAACTCATCAATACTCTCCAGCATCACAACACTTTCAGAGCACAGGAGACCTTTCAGTTCGGCACTTGCGGCGGGAGATTCCGCTTGCGCTTTAGTTAACCAAAATATTTCTTGACCAAGACTGACTTTTTCTAATTTTTGCAAAAAGGTCTTCTCACGATCATCCAGCTCGGTATTTTTGATCATTTTGCGATAGGCGCTGGAAACTGTTTTGGGAAGAAGGACCTCATCATGAGCAGGTTGCTCGGTTTCAGATTCCTCACTCACGACAGGTGAATTCGAGAGAATATATTTACCAGAAAGGTAGCCAATCCCGACAAAAACAGACACGCATACAATGAGAAGGAGTATTTTCCGCACGATTTCCCCCTCTTAACTTATCGGTCAGATAAAGCATTTTTTTAAGAGAAATTCTTTGCTTATCATTCAATATTTCTTGCAAGAAATACGAAGAGAAACCATAGCTTAGAAGATTAAGGGAAATCATATGAAGGCCCTCGCCTTCGGCCTAACCGATAAGGGTAAGGTTCGAGGACATAACGAAGATTATATTTTGGTTCGTCCAGACCTGGGTTTGTACGTCACCTGCGATGGTATGGGTGGACATAATGCGGGAGAAGTCGCCAGTAAAATGACGGCCGAAACCATGGCGGAAGAAATCCAACGTCATTACGACAAAATCAAACTCTATACACAAGAACCGACAGTCCAAACCCGCGATGTGGTTCGCGGAATTATTGATGAGGCCATTCAACTGGCCTGCCGAAAGATCTTCGCCCAAGGTGTAAAAAACCAATCACAAAAAGGCATGGGCACAACTCTGGCCGCCGTTCTCCACTGCGGCGCCAATGCCTTTATGGCCCATGCAGGCGACGCACGCATCTATCTCTATCGTGAAAATTGTCTCCATCCACTGACCCAAGACCACTCTCTGGTTAACGAGATGGTGCAAAAAGGCGTGCTGACTCGAGAGCAGGCCATCAACCATCCACGCGCCAACATCATCACTCGCGCTGTGGGAATTCAGGAAGGAGTCGAGGCCGATATTCTGCATATGGAAATGGTCCATGGAGACCTTCTCTTATTATGCAGCGACGGACTGACGAAACATGTTCACGATCCCGATATCCAAACTTTCTTAAAAAAAATGCCTCACAATACTCAAGAGGCGCTGCAACTTTGCACGGAACATTTTATTCAGGCCACGCTCGATCGAGGGGCGATCGATAATGTCTCGGTCGTGACGGTAAGTTTATGCGAAGACCATGCCGGTCAAAATACTGATTCGCAAACAAGTGTCTCCAAAAAAATTGAAACTTTAAAACGCATTCCCCTATTTTCCGATCTGAACTATCAACAGCTCATGAGGATCTTAGAAATTATTGACGTCAAAAGTTTTAAAGCAGGAGAAGAGGTTATTCGCGAAGGCGATAAAGGCGCAGAAATGTTTATTCTCCTGCAAGGAAAGGCCCAGGTATTAAAAAAACAAGAACAGATTAATCTCCTAGGCCCGGGGGCGTACTTTGGTGAGATGAGCTTAATTGACGATGCACCTCGCTCGGCCTCGGTCAAGGCGATGGAAAAAACCAAGATGATTGTGCTGGATAAGACTCGTCTTTTTCATGCTCTCCAAGGCGATACTCTCATGGCCAATAAAGTTTATTGGTTCTTTCTTCAAACATTAAATAAACGTTTGCGCGAAAAGGAGAAGACATGAACATTGATGTGCAATTTACCTCAGATCAAACGGAAATTGTGCTTCGTCTGCCGGTCGTTGAGTTCAAACGCCCGGCCGACTTTGACGCCGCCTTGTCTATTCTTGAAATTTTTGCGGGAGAATTTGGAGTCGATCCAGAACTCGATGAGCAAGATCTGCGATCCCTCGTCGATGATGCCAATAGTGCCAAAGTCACTCACTTGATTTTCAAAATAAATGAAGATGGGATCAATTACTAATTAGGCCGCCTGCCCAAAGCGTTTACGCGCCCACTCAGGAGCAATGAACATGCTTTTTGGAAATGGCAGCTTGTGCACCACAATCTCATCAAAAAAGGATGGGACATAATTGCACGGAACCATCTCGCCGATATATCTGTGAGTCTCAGGATCAGTACCGGTTTGCACCCAACGGAAAATATCGCGTGAAATATAGTTTCCTCGTTCATCCACACCGATAATTTCACTGATATGGGAAGTGCGTCGTCCACCGTCATGATAACGGGAACATTGAACGATCATCTGCATGGCCGAGCCGACCATTTTACGAATAGCATCGGGAGGAACTTTGGTATCCCCCATCAAACACAAAGTTTCCAAACGAGTACAGGCATCAACAGGGTTGTTGGCGTGAACTGTCCCCATAGAACCGCCGTGACCGGTATTCATAACCTGAATCAAGTCCAAGGCCTCTGGTCCGCGCACTTCACCGACAATAATTCGGTCAGGGCGTAAACGCATAGCGGATTCAACCAAATCGCGAATCGAAACTTCCTTAATTCCGCGTGAAGGATCGCCCTTTCTGGTTTCAAAGTTTACAACGTGTTCGGCATGAATTTGCAGTTCGGCCGCATCTTCGATAATCAGCAGACGTTGGGTTTTGGGAATGCGCCCACCTAACACGTTCAGCATGGTGGTTTTACCTGAACCTGTACCGCCACTGACGATGAGATTTTTACTCAGGTAAATACAGATATCTAAAAAGCGCGCGGCCTCTTTGGACATGGAACCAAAAGAGACCATGTCATTAATGGTCAATTTTTCTTTGGAAAATTTTCGGATGGCCACCGTCGTGCCATTTTTGGCCATGGGGGGAAGAACCACCGCAATACGGGAGCCATCGGGCAGACGAGCGTCGAGACGTGGATTGTCGGCATCCATCGTTCTTCCCACGGATTGGGCAACCGCTCGCATAGCAGAAACCAGCGCATCCTCATTGGGAAATTGGTTTTCAGTTTTAAAAACTAAACCTTTGCGTTCCACAAAAATATCTTTCGGCCCATTGATCATGACTTCTGAAACAGCAGGATCGTCCAGAAGACTTTTCACCGGCCCCAAAAAGTTCTCAATCGCGTCTTTAAATACGGATGACATTAATTCCCCCTCTCGTCATTCCAATCATCCGGAGCATCTTTCGGGCGCCATACTTTGCCACGTGCTTGAGTACTGGCGACACTGCGCTCGACTTTTTTCTTTTTCGCCAGAATCACCAGCTGCCCTTGAATTTTGGTCGAAGGACAGCGATAGGTCAGCATTCCTGGCGCTTCAAAATATGTTTCGCCTTCACTCACCTTTCCGGAGAGCGCCGACAAGAAAACATTTTTCTCATTAATAATAAAACAATTGGGATTTGGGCCGATCGCCGTTACAAAGAAGTGCACTTTTTCTCCTTCAAAAACAGTGATCTTGGCAGGGTAATATCCTTCAGGCGTGGCAATCAGTGAGATTTCACGATAGGGTGCCAGATAGAATTTCTCTACTTTATCCCCAGCAACAGCGCCGATTCCGGCGAACAAGCTGCACACACCAATAATGAAGAATAAGAAATGAGACACTTAAAAACCTCCCCTCTTCATAACTCTCATCGTCTATTATAGAGCAAAACTTGAGTCATTTGATCGCCTGAGGGGGCGGGTACGATCTCATTGATTTTATGGGGGGACTAAAGGGTCAGATCACCTTTTTTAGGTATAATCTGTTTAATTTTTGGGGATCGCTTGGGTAAACGAATTTTGATTTTGCCCTCATCATTTTCAAATTTGGCACTCGTACCATCACAATCACTGGGCACAGGAAAAACTTTTTGAAACTGCATTTCCTCTTCCAGACTTTCCCCCTGGGGGGAAACGCGTCGACGTATGGTCTTTCCTGAAACATGAATAATTTCCTTTTCAATTTTTATATCCAGCGGAGAATCCTTGGGAAGATCAAGTTTTAAAACCAGCACGCGTTCACTGGCGGTCTCCGTCCAAGCACCATCGCCTTCCTCCAAGTAATTACCCGGGACCCATTGTTTAAAAAACTGATCAAATCGTTGCTGATTAAGAAGATCGTCGTCGGAGTCCTGGTAAAAATTTTCCAAAAGCTTGCGAAAGCGCTGATGAAAATCAGGATTGATACTGGAAAAAAGATCATCATTAAGCAAGCGATTGATCATTTCATGATCCTTGCGCATTTTTTCGCGCAAAGATTTAAGCATCTGCTCTTCACTGGGAGAAAGTTGTTTCGATTTTACCTGAGCTTGAGCAGTGACAACGATCATGCAAAAGCAGCACAAAAATAGGAGGATCAACTTACCTTTATACATCTTGTGCCATTTCCATTTTAAAAACATCGTAGGCCGGCTCCTCATAAGGATGGGCCTGTTTCATGGCCAAAATAGTGTCCTTCAGATATTTTTTTTCACAAACCATCTCAACGCGCGCTTCTCCCACAATGGTGTTTTCGCCTATTTCGCCAATGAAAGGCGTGGCACCAGCACAAGCGCGAAATTGTCCGAACCCCTGAACTTCAAAGGAGCATCGATCGTACTGCCCAAGCTTTCCGGCGCCGGCCTTAAAACATGCATCCTTGACTCGTTCCTTGTGATCAATAGGGACAAAGATAACAAGCTTGTAACATTCCATGGGGCCACTCCTAAAAAGCGATCCGTGCTTACGAAATTATGCGGGTCCACAGACTGAAAATCAAATACCCGACACTTTAAATAAACTAACAAAACATTTTCTTACATATATTCTGTCGAGAGAAATCTCAATAGACAGACAGAATCGGCCCCGCAACAATCTTCAAGGTTTAATATTTTACGGGGTCTAGTCAACGCTGTGACGCCGTTTCAAGGAGGAATAAATGTTAAAAGGATTTATCGTGCTCGGCGTTTTGGCCAGCCAACTGTTCCTGGCCGCTTATGCTTGCGATATGCAAGGTAAAAGCGGAATCGTGGAAGAAAACAACTTGTACATTCCTGTGGGTGCAAAATCGCTGTCTACGATTACCGTAGAAAAATTCAACAGCATTTTGGATCGAGTGACCGCACTCTATGCTCCCGTTATCGCGGCCAAAGGAAAGACATTTGTGATCGAAAGAAAGTGGGATGACGGTACAGTCAATGCCTACGCTCAGCAATCCGGCAATACCTGGACGATCTCCATGTTTGGTGGTCTTGCTCGTCACGACACCATCACTGAAGATGGTTTCGCTTTAGTGGCCTGCCATGAACTCGGTCACCATATTGGTGGCGCTCCTAAAAAATTCTCCTGGTATGGCACAGCTTGGGCCTCAAACGAAGGTCAAGCCGATTACTTTGGTACCTCAAAATGTATCCGCAATTATATGAAGAACGACAACAATGCCGACATCGTTGCCAGAATGAAAGTTGATGAAGCCGTTCAAACAAAATGCGAGGCCAATTTCCACAACGAAAATGACATCGCGATCTGTGTTCGCGCCGCTATGGCCGGTCTGTCACTTGGCAACTTGTTCAAGGCCCTTGCTCGCTCAACAACTCCACTCAGCTTTACCACTCCTGATACTCATGTTGTGGCCAAGACTGATGACAATCACCCAGCAGCACAGTGTCGTCTCGACACCTATTTTGCCGGTTCCATCTGTGAAAAAGAATGGACCTTACCTGTTAGTGATACTGACGCCAACGTCGGTTACTGTACCACCCGTGATGGCGCCACCGATGGTGTTCGCCCTCTCTGCTGGTTCAAACCCTAATTGAATTGAGACTTCGCGAACAAGGTTCGCAGTTTCATAAGTCAAAGGGCCGGAGTCATCCGGCCCTTTTTATTTTGTGCTAAACTAATCTGATGCCCTACCTTATTTATGCCATCGATTATGAAGGGAAGGATTCCTTAAG
>JAHFAA010000256.1:3420-6023 GCA_023250775.1 Bdellovibrionales bacterium | reverse complement strand
TATTTTTTGCCGGCCGTCTTCTGCCTTTGTCTTATGCTTTGGCCAAAAAAAATGGCGCTAATTATGGACGCATTTGCGCGTTGATATATTTCTGTAACACTTTAGGCACCTTTGTCGGTGCAGTTTTTCTCGGACATCTGATGATGGACTGGATCGGGATTGATTGGCTCTATCGTATCGCCATTATCCTGCTCTTGTTTTTTGTCGTTTACTGTCTGATCAAAATTCCATTCTCGCGAACGGCGAGAGTCGTAGCAATCTTATCTTTGATCGTTTCGGGCTGGCACCTCTCGCAGCAGTGGAATCGTGTCTTTCATTCGGCAGGCACGTTTAGAGATAGATCTCTTCGATCCTATAATTTTCACGGTATTTTCAGCTTGCCCACAAATAATAATATTTTCTTTGAAGACGGGGCGAGTACCACCGTGGCCGTGGCAAAAGGGTTTCGCGACGATGACCTCAGCATTCAAGTCAACGGCAAGTCAGATTCAAATGTCGTCGGGGATTATAGCACGCTCGTTTTAATGGCCGTGATTCCTTATCTGAAAATTTCTTCCGACGGCCCAATGAATGGCCTGGTGATTGGCCTCGGAACAGGATTGACCGCCGGAATAATGGCCCAGTTTCCCGAGATAAAAAAAGTCGACATCGTCGAAATCTCGCCCAAGGTCGTTAAGGCAAACTCATATTTTGCTCAGGCCAATTACCATGTTTTGCAAAATCCCAAAGTGCAATTACATGTCAATGATGCTTTTAAATTCTTAAAAAAAACGAACGGAGATTCTTACCAGATCATTATTTCAGAACCAACCAATCCCTGGGTCGTTGGTGTGGAAAATCTTTTCACAAGTTATTTCTATCATAAGATTAGCGATCGCCTCGCTCCTGATGGTATTTTTGTTCAATGGATTCACGCTTATTCTCTGAGTGCTCCGCTCCTTGGTAGCATTCTGCATAATTTGCGAGAAGATTTTCCTTTCACAAGAATTTATCGAACACATCTGGGCGATTGGGCAATTTTAGCTTCGAAAGAAAATAATTTCGGAAAAAACTTTGTTGTGCGTGCTAGAAATCCACAAGTCCAAAGTGCCATTTATGGATGCAATCTTCCCTCCATCGATTCGATTGATTTTTTGGAGGAATTTGGGGTTCCAGAAACAGCTTTTCTCGCCCAGACACTCAGTGGGCCGCAACATAATATTTTCGCCCCTTCGCTTGGTCGTTCTGCGCTCAAAGATTTTTTTCTTAATCTTGTCATCGACCACCAGAGGTTGATCGATCCCTACCTGGCCCGACATTTTGTACTTGAACCTGGCACCATTGCAAAACGCCACAGATTGTTCGAGGCCATGGAAAAACAAATCACACCTCAGACAGTTTGTGAGAGACGATCAGCGCAATCGGGAGTTTTCACAAATTTGCCATGCTTTTATACTCAGATTTTCGAAGCGAAAAAAAATTGGGAACATGGCACGAATCTTAATGAACGTTTGCAAGGTTACTCAATCATGAGAAAAGAAAAATTTCTCGAAATTGCAGATTTAAGTTTCATCTATGCAGAGATTACAAAAATAAAAAACAAATTGGAGCAAACAGAAATGCTTATCCTTTTTCTCGATGAACTCTTGAAAGATGGAAGTTACGAAAAGTTTGAGCAGACCTTGGCTGATGCTGAAAAAAGAAAAATTCTCGTCAATGATCAGGTAAAATTTTGGCAAAGCAAGTTGAAAGAACTTCGCCCTAAACAGATGGCCATCAGGTCAGGGGAATATAATTCACTCTTGCTATAAGTAAAATTATATATAGAATTATCAAATCAATCTATGTAAGGAGTGAATATGCGTTGGTCGCTTATTTTGTTAGCGATCTTTTCTTATCAGGCCAGTGCTGGGTTTTATGGAGAACCTCTTGTGAATAGATTGGCCGGTAAATGGACACAAGATATTGCTGCGACGACACCTATTACAGGCACTGTGAAAGGTGAAGGTGATATTAGCGGATTTCAATATGGTGGTAGACTTGGCTATGCATGGGAGGGCTTCAATTTAGGTTTGCAAGTTTCCGCCGCCAAAGGCAAGGAAAAAAGTTCAAAAATGACACTGACCATTGGAAATACTTCGACCGTTGAGAATTTACCAGATACAGATTTTACCAGAACAGATAATGGGATGGTGTTCGGATACAAATTTGGTCCACTGTTTAGAATGTGGTTTTCCGCCCTGAATTCCCAACTCAAAATTAAGGATTCTGACGGAACAACAACAAAGTATAAAGGCGTCACTGGACTTTTAGGTTTCGGCTGGTATGTCGAGCACATTATCAGCATTAATCTTGAAGTAGGTGGTAGTCAGTATAGTGAAGAAGATGGCAAAAAATATCCCGTCACGCAAGTCATCGATGGTGAGACTTTTGTTGCAAGTGAATATAAGGAAGCGTTGATTTTCTTTGGCGTCAGCATTCCCTTTGGGATGTACTAAAAATAGGTACTAAAGCTTTTCGATAAAATCGATCAGCTTGGCCTTGTATTCCGGATTATGTTGATAGACCTTAAGATGATCCGCACCTTCAACCGGCCAAAAATTTTTCTTTCCCTCAGGGAGAAG
>JAHFAA010000256.1:0-3409 GCA_023250775.1 Bdellovibrionales bacterium | reverse complement strand
ATATCTTTGCCAAAAGCCAGGGGAATAACGCGATCTCCAGTTCCATGGATCAGAAGTACGGGAACATAGTTCATCTCAGGCAGAACAAAGCGAGATGCGGTGGACTCATGCACGATGGCCCAGGCGATGGGTGAAAAAGGCCAGGTAAACCAGTGGGAGGTGAATTTATTCATCGCTAGTTTGCGATAGCTGGAAAAGGTCGCCTCAAGAATAAGCAGATTGATATTTTTTCGTTGCTCCCAGCGAGAAACGGCCTGGGCGGCAACGGCACCTCCGATACTTTGTCCAAAAACAATAAAACGTGCTTTTTTATTTTTCGCTTGTAGAGGCAAAAAATAATTTTTCCAGGCATAATCCAGTGCCGCCACACCATCTTCAATCAGTCCTTCAGGATTTGGTTTACCTTCGCTCTTTCCGTATCCACGATAATCAAAAGTCATCAGGCGATAGCCGTGTGTCGTCATCCACGCCAGGTTGGCAAAATGAGAGGAAAGATTTTGAGCGTTCCCATGAAATTGAACGACAACACCTTTGTCGGGATTGACCTTTTTAGAGGTCAAGGTCCAGGCATTGAGTTTTGTGCCATCCTTTGAAGTGAACCAAACATCCTCTCCTTCTACGCCCACTTGCTCAGGAGTCAGGTGAAGGTAATGATCGGGATAATAAAAGACTGATGAGCAACCATATAGAATTGTCAGCAAGGCCAGGTAGGATAATTTAAATTTCATCTTATCAACTTACCCAATTTAAGAATGAATTGAAATAGTTAAGGATTTTTGTTCTTTGCTCAGAAGTTTAACTTATGATCATACAGTGAAACAAATAACTTTATCTTTTGGGCAAAGGCATTTAAAAACCGCGCAGAAATCTAAATCTGGAGGTTATATGAAAACGTTATTAATCCTTGTCACTTTGCTTGCTCAAATGTCTTTTGCCGCTGAATTGCGCCCTGTGCCTCTTAAGAAACAGGCCATCGCTGAGTACACTTTTGGAATCAATGATAGCGAGAATTCCGATCGTGATGCTCAAGTTTATGTACTTCGCCGTTACACCGCCACTCTTTACTCCGATCGTTCCTTGAAAATTGCCGAGACAACTTTCAACTCGAACAATACTTGGGGACCTGGTGCAGGTGATCAGCAAGGTGATGAGAGTATCGTGACCATAAAAGTTAAAAAGCCAGTCTTTGAACTAGTTTTTAGCGATATCTCTGCGCTTGCCAACGCTGAAGTAGTTGAGGCCCATAATCAAATCGTCTGTATGATGATGCCTTCTTGGATCCAAACAACCGACCATCTCAAGGTAGCACGAGAATTTGATTACAATACTCAGTCCTTCAAAGGTGAACTCGCCCTTGTTGATGGACCCCATGGTTGCTGGAATAAAGATCAGACTCACCCAAAGAATGAGTGGGATCGTCAGACGGCTGAAGTCCTAAAGCGTTCATTAAAACTTCTCTCTCTCTAGTCTCGAGTTTGAAAATTTCAAGGGCCTTCCTAAATGGAAGGCCTTTTTCTATTCCATGACAGATGCTTTTGTTGCATAATCTTTGGGTATGCAACAACAGTTTGAGCTTGTTAAGACGATTGCCTTTTGTTTTGCCTTTGCTTCACTAATTTTAGTGATGGTGCTTTTGCCGTTACTCAAAGAAGAATCTAGCCAAGAAAATCTGCAAAATATTTTCACGTTTCAATTTCTTCGGAAACTCATTATTGGTTTGATTTTTTCTGTGGTTGTTTTTTACCTGGCGCTAAGAAATGAATTGTATTATCCAACATGGGCCATTCCCTTCACTGTCATTCTCCTCGATTTCATTACTTACCTTTGGCACTATCTCGGGCATCGCTGGAGTCCACGCGAGGAAGAGCAGAGAGATCACGCGTTTACCCATTTGACAGAGGTATTGAATTCGCTGATTCCCAGTTTATTTATCGTCTGGGGCATGAGGCTTCCTGTTGAGGCGTTGCTCTTTTTTGCATTAGCTTCAGTTGCGAACAATCTTTTAGAGTTTGCCCTGTTAAAATGTCCCCCTTTTGTGGAACGAATGTTGGCACTAATCGTGATGACTCCATCTCTGGCGCGGACTCATCAGACGAAAGAGAATGGGAAAAAAATCCAGAACAATTTCGGTATCATTTTTTCTTTATGGGACCGCATTTTTGGAACGTATTCTGATCCGGATCTGTCTCAGACCACTACCGCAACAGCCAATTTGAGATAATAGGCCCATGCATGTCTTATTTGGACCTCTTTGTTTTTTAGCGTCATTTCTGTTTTTTTCAGGTGAATTTTTATTTTCTGAAATCCTCCTGCCAGCCTTTGGTGGAGCTGCCCATGTATGGATGACCTGTGTGCTCTTTTATGGCTTCGTACTTTTGGGAAGCTACTATGTTGTGAGCTTGATTAGGAACTCCAAGCGCGCGATGTCTCTTTGCATTCTCATAACACTTTTTTTATTAGAAATCAGTTTTTACGCCTTCAAAATAATTTTAAAACACAATGATCATCCTATCTGGTCGGTTCTGTGGGCCATGGCAAATTCGGCCCTCATTCCCTTGCTAATTTTGGGAATGACGACTCCTCTTTTGCAGAATATTGCTGATGCGGATAAGACCAGGCCTTCAAAAATTCTTCTGACCTTGTCCAACTTAGGTTCACTGGTGGGGCTGCTGGTGTATCCCCTGATTGCGGATACATTCTTGGGATTGGAGCATCGAAAACTTATTTGGCAGTTTGGAACATTAGGATGTTCTTTGACCGTCCTTTTTCTGGGGATGAAATTTTACGCCACAAATTCCCCTGCGCATGAAATTGTTTCTTCTTCGCCTTTTCCTGCGAAACTTCGAGTGCGATGGTTTTTTTATGCCTTCTTATCTTGTCTGCTCATGCTTGCGGTCACCAATTTTATTACCCACGGTTTAGGTTCCGTACCACTTCTATGGATGATTCCTCTTGCCATTTATCTGGGGACTTTTTGGATGGCCTTTTCTGAAAGACTGTCTCCCCGCAATACGCAGCTTCGTAAATACGGCCCTATTGTATGGGGCATACTTCAGCTTTTATCGTATGCACATATCGAGGACAATACGTTCCTTTTGCATTTCAGAAATTATCTTTTTCTTTTTTTGGCGACCCTGATAGTGAATTGTGAAATTTATAAGAGGAGGCCGTCGCAAAATTTATCATCTTTCTATCTCATTCTTAACTTAGGCGGAGTCGGAGCGACGGTTCTTGTTTCCCTCATCATTCCTCAGATTGATTTAAGTTTATCCAATGTCTATTTAGAATTTGTCATGGCCATTATGCTGTTTGCGGTATTTTTGGTTGTGCGCGATTATGAAAAGCTCAAAGCCAGTAGATCGGCCAAGGTTGTACTGTTTTGTATTACACTGCTTATCCTTTATCAATT
>JAHFAA010000255.1 GCA_023250775.1 Bdellovibrionales bacterium | reverse complement strand
CAGAATCCATCAATTAAAAGATTTAAAGATTGCGGGTGGCTATAGGCCAAAATCTGTTTTTGAATTATGGCGTAAACGGCCCAGGCGACAGCTGCAATCACTATCCATAATACCCCTTTGGTATATTGTGCATGGGGAATGATGTTAAGCGAATATTGATTTAGATAAAAAAGAAGAAAGCCGAGAAAAAATAAGGCGACTCCAAGCCACTTTAAAAACGATAATCGCTCCTTAAAATAAAAAACGCCAAATAACGCGAGAATCATTGGGCCCAACTGAATAACAATTTGGGCATTACTTGGAGACGTATAATCGACCCCGACTAAATAGGCCCAGTAATTAAAAGATAAACACAAGATTGCAACAATGGGGATCGGTCTTAAGAGCGGCTTGACATTTAAGGCCCTTGGATGAAATTTTAAAATGTAAAGTAGCAATAAAAAAAAAGCTATGGAGAAACGAAACCAGACAATCGTCATGGTTGAGCATGTCTTAAGTGAAAACTTAAGAAAAATTGCCAGCACGGCCCACATTAATGCAGTCATACACGCGAAAAATAATCCAATATTACGTTCTGAAATATTTTATCCTCGGGTTATGAAATGTTCTTGGATGTTTCAAGTCATAATGGTAAAGATTTTGAGAAAAATAACTTAAATAAGGTTAGATGTATACATATGACAACGCAAAAACTTTCCCGCGTCGGTCTCGGTGGATACAGAATGAGTATCAAATCAAAAGAGCATGAAGAGGCCTTACGCCTTGCTCTTGATTGTGGTTGTAATTTGATTGATACGTCTACCAACTATACGTATGGAGATTCGGAGCTGTTAATTGGGAAAGTGTTGAACGATTTTAAGGGTGAAAAACCAACAATTGTGAGTAAGGCCGGTTATATTCAAGGGCCCAATCTCAAAAATTTTGAGGAACTTCGTGCTCTCGGAAAGGCCAAAGAAGATCTGGTTGATTTGGGGGCTGATTTTAAACATTCCATTCACCCAGAATTTTTAGAGAGCCAAATTTCTTTATCCTTGGCTAGGCTAGGAATTCAAGAAATTGACTATTTTTTACTGCACAATCCAGAATATTATTTCAAAACCAAGGGCAGCTCAGAGGAAGTCTATTTGCAGCGTTTGAAAAAGGCCTTTATGCACTTGGAAGAAGAGGTCTTTCGCGGTCGAATAAAATATTATGGTATAAGTTCGAACACTTTCCCTGTTTCTCCATCTGAAAACAACTACACAAATTTAGCAAAAGTAATGGAGATTGCGAAATCAGTTTCCAAGAAACATCATTTCAAGATGATTCAATTTCCCATGAATTTGATAGAGCGTGGCGCTCTTGGTTTGCATTTTAATGGGAAAAATTTGATTCAATTTGCTCACGATCACAATTTAATCACTCTTGCCAATAGACCATTAAATGCTTTTGCACCGGACGGTTTTTTGCGATTGGCCCAATATACTTCGACTCTTCCCTCTCGTCCGGAATGTGACAAAATGTTGGCTGAAAGACTCAATGAGCTTCAGGAAAAAATAGACCGACAGGGAAATAAGGAAAGTCTAAACGTTCATGAACTTCCATTCATTAAACAGTTCAAAGAAATGTGGCCTTCGTTTCCTACTCCCGATGTTGTAGAACAAGTTTTTCTTGGTCATTTATTTCCCCTCGTTGCTCAGTTGTACGGCGGGACATTATCGCTTGAAGATTCTCAGCCGTATTATGCACTTTACGAAATTTCCTTGGCACGTTCGCGTCGAATGATGACAGAAAGGGCATCGAAATACAGAGAGATGCTCGAAGTTAACGGCATTATTGATAGCAATGCTCAGCAGCCCCTGCCGATTTTGGCCATTCAAAAATATTTAGAATGGGGAGTGGATCATGTCCTGGTAGGGATGAAGCGCACGCAGTATGTACGTGAGCTCCAACCCTTCTTTGCCTAGAAGACTACGCAGCGACTTTTAGAGTTCTATTCGTTGCTGTCTTTTCAGGATCAATATTCTGGGCAGCCATTTCTGGTGATTCACCACTGGCGATTTTATCGGCCCATTGCGAGACAATGTTTTCAAAATCAGAAGTGTTTAATTTATCATTGCGAATTATTTTACGTGTATAATCCACAAAATCTTTCCAAATCACATCGGGTGTCTCGCGAATTTTTTTCTGGATAGTTAAATCATTTTCGATTTTTTCTAACTCGAGCTCAAGCATATCACTGGCCTTGGAACCTTTAGGGGCAAAGAGAGTGACAAACCTTTCGCGCATATCCTCTTTGAGTGAAGACACTAGCTCAATTTTCTGCGCCATTGGGTATTGCTGGAGCGCTGGTTTTAAAACTTTTTCAGGCAAAGCTGGAACCAAGACGGCCGGAAAGTTATTGAGAGCAACCTTCTTCAGAGTATCAAGGTCTTCCCCGCTTTGTGCCAGAGCTTTAAAGAGTGAGTTTTCACGAGCTGGCATAGAAATTGGAATAAGATCCAAAATCTTTTCCATAAACGGGATGGTTGTTTTTTGCTCTTTAAATTTAGCCAGTTTCGATTTGAATTCGCTCAACATGCTATTTACATCTTCGCGTCGATATTCCATACCTCGGGCAATGGCCAATTCAACATATTCATCATCAAGATTTTCTAAAATTTTGGCAATGAATTTGGAAGACATAACATTCATAAGAATTTTGCCCAAATCTGGGTGTTCCTTAACAAATTGCGCAGCTCTTTCAGGATTGATTCTCATGAGAGTATCACAGGCCTCGGCATCAACAATGGCCGATGGTACGAGAATATCCTCAACAATTTGATTCGAGATAAAGGCATTCGTTGCAATTAACTCAGCAGTAGGAACTTGCTTATCAAGAAAGGATTTCCACAAGTCACGCTCTTCTGGAGTAAGTTTGGCAAAAACTTTAAGAAGAATATCATTCTTGAGTTGTTGTACCAAAGCACGTAAAGCATTTTTCTCTTTGTCTTCACCAGCAGCAATCCATCTTTTTACCAGCATGACGGCCTCTACTGGCGAATGTTCTAAGAAAGTTTGATAACGTTCAATGCCTGATCCTGATGTAGTATTTTCTTGATCAAAAGGGCCAGGGGGCATTACAGAAGCAGGAGTATCATCTTCCTTTTCATCTTCCTCAGGTTGATTTTGCGCCGCAATTGCTTGTGTCTGAGCATCATTTTTGTCCTTGTCCAGCTTTGCCCACTTATTAAACAGAGCAAAGGCTATCACACCGAGGAGAATGGCCGCGAAAATGAGGCCTAGCATATTTGAGAAACGTGACATCAGGGCCAAGATTTCTTTTATGGACGAAGGAAAATCTATGCCAGATTTCTTTTCTTCCATGTTGATATAGCCAATGTCGAGTTCAGGTGTAATGTCATTCAAGTTGAATTTAAGAGAATTCAGCATTTTCTTGACGTTTTCTCGAGTCGTTGGGTGTAAGGATTCGCTCAACTGAATGTGAATCTTGACGCTTTCAAGGTTGTTGAAAATGTCCAAACTCTTGTTGTACTTCCATAGTTGCTCAAAGGGAGGAAGTGGTTCCTTCTGCTTATCACCTGTAGGATTTCCTTTCTCGTCTTTGAAATCATTAAAATCATCGATCAAAGGTGCTTCTAAACCCAACTTTGAAAAAACAATATAGTCTTTTGGAAGTTGGTCAGGCAGCACATCTTTCATTTTGACTTGGCCCTTCTTATCTTCAGCCTTTTCGCCACCGTTTTCCTCACCGTCTTGAGGTGTAAATTTTGGTTTGGTTGGTGGATTAACGTTAATTTCAACATCTACCAAATATTCGTGAGATTTGATAATGCGAGAGAGGGATGTTCTTACTTTGTCGGACACCGCTTTTTCTAGCCCAACTTTTTGCCAATCGAGGGATGGTAAAAACGATCCGCTCGTGGGGATTTCGTTGGCATGAACGCATAAGATAAAAATGTTGAGGAAAACGGCAACGCACTTCCTGAGCGTCTTTACGTAACTCATAAATTCCTTCCTCGGTTTAGGACTGCTATATAAAGGATAATTATTCATTTCTTATCCTCCCGTTGGCTGTTTAAGGTTAAATTTCTCTTCCAGATACACTTTCATAATGTAGGCATCCCGATTGTCGGGGTTAATACTAAAGGCCTTGCGGTAGTAACTTAGAGCTTTAGAAAAATCTTTGCTTAAGTAATAAGCACTGCCTTTCAATTCATAAACGCATGAGTAATGAGGAAAATCTTTTTCAAGCAGGTCCAGTTTTTTCAAGGCATCAGCGTAATCTTTAGTACGAATTTGTCGTTGTACCTCAAAGAGTTGAGTGACTAAATAATCAACATCTTTTACCAGTTTTAAATTTTTAGAAACTTCCATGTTGACTGACAGTTCAATATCATTACTTCCTGTTCTCGTAAGCAGAACTCTGTAGGTATCAAATCCTTCTTTGTTAATTTCTAAGATGAAGACGTTACTCTTGGCAAAATTGGTAACTACTTCGTTCATAGGAATTTTGAGTGGTGTCTTCCCGATTTTTACACCTGGATCGCTGGCAGATGATTTAACAAAAATTTCTGCTTGCTCCGGGTTACTGGTGATGGTCAAATCTTCGGCCAAGCACCAATAGGAAAGAGACAGCAACTTCACAGCAATCAATAAATATATTATCTTCATAGGACCTTACTCCTTCGTCGTATATATTCGGAGTAAAATGGGAAGTGTCTTAAGATTTGACAGTACAAATTAAGAGGAGGAAGAGTTTGCCGAAAGTTTAGTCGAGATAATAGCTGAGACCCACGAAAACTTTAAAACCAATAGTTGACGAAGTTATTCCGGTTCCACGACTTATGCCCGCTTCTCCGCGAAGTCCCCAATCGCGTTTAAAATTTAATATACCACCGCCATGGATTTCTAAATCAAAGATTAAGTCCGATTTTTTGGCCGTTTCTGTATTATAAACCACAAAACCAAGACCGGCTGAAGGACCCCAGTAAAAACGCATCGTAGGATTCATCATTAAGGTCGTTCCGGAATCACTAAAGGTAAACATTGAACTCAGAGAATTCATGTAGAAATTTACTCCCAGTCCTCCTAAGAAAAACCCCGCCCCATTAGAGGATAATAGTGGCGCGACGACTCTGATAAAATAAGATTTCGTGGCGTAATTTAAAAATTCATAAGTTACATCCGCTGAGATAACTGAAGCCGTGGCAGAAGATGCTGTCGAGACAGTATTAGATTCCGAACTCCCCGATCCGGTTGCCGCGGCCGCAAGCGTAGATGCATTTTCTGTTACATTGATTGAAACCATGCCAATACTCGTCGTCATAACTTGATGATAATTACTAACGGCCATGGCAGATGGAATTGCACACGCAAAAGACAGAATAATAACGAGAATTCTCATGAATCCATTATACCGTGAATCGGTCATCTGGGAATGGTGGACTCACTTATTGAAAGTCTTTTGGACCGAGAGTCGGGTTTTGTTTACGGGGTGCGGATTTTTGGTTCACTTTTTCTGCTGTTTTCACCACGCGATGGATTCGGCGCTTTTTCTCAAGCGTTTCAAGGTTGAAGAGCGCATCGTCGGATTCTGTGAGTTCCCATTCAATGATGGCCTCGTCCACTCCGTCCTTTTGAACATTCTTAAGCACAACATGGGCATTGTATTTCTGGAAGGCAACTTCGATTTGCTCAAGATAGGCCGACAAAGATGGATAGGTTTTATCTCGAAATACCAGTGGTGCGGTTACTTCTTTGAACTTATGGCCGGGAATTGCGAAAGTCATACTAAAAACATCGCCCACTTTTTGATAACCTGCTGTCAGACGACGCGCATTCGATTGTGCTAGATAAATTACCAAACCGGTCAAAAGGGTTTTAAGATTTTTTCGCATGAGCACTTTGTCGAAGGCTATATAGATGGGACGCTCATCCTCGACCTTAAACAAAGTATCTGTTGTTTGAAATAAGTAGGAAATTTCGCTCGAAACTTCTGAAATTGCCTCACTGGCCTCGTAAATATCAACGCCAGGAATGTCGGTAA
>JAHFAA010000254.1 GCA_023250775.1 Bdellovibrionales bacterium | reverse complement strand
TTATCGGCCGTCTCACTCAAATATCTCTATGGCCGCTTAATGAATCTGGCGCTTTCTGAATCTGACCGCTATATCGGCGATCCCTATACATTGGGGGATGGCGCTGCCAACAAATTGGAGCATGGAAAAACAACACTTATGCAAGTGTATGCCGGACTTCTGTCTGATCCCGAAATGCTGGAGCAGCTCTCGCTTGCTCAGAGCAACGGCGGCATGGTGCAGTCCAAACGTATGCAACAATTTGTGCAAACCAATATGGCCAATTTACTCTCGCCGGAAGAGGCGGTGGATTTTTTTATCTATGAGATGTCAAAGCAGCCGTTTTTTCCCAAGGACCCAAAAGAGTTCGCGGAATTTAAAAAGCTGGCGATCAAATGGGGCGCCATTCCCATCGGGATGATTGTTCTTGGAAACCGACTGAGTCGTGAAAATTTAGGTGGTCAAGTTTATCTGCCAGTTTTTATGCTGCCCTCGGGATATTTGGGTCTGGCCTTCACTGCACGTGTTGATCACATTGGGATCTCGATGTCGCCTCGACTGGTCGGCCAAGGTGAAGTCGTGCTGATGCGCTTTAAACTAAAAGGGACAGTGGAAGAGAAACGAGGAAAAATGTTTTCCGAAGACCAGAGAAATTTCGAAGCGGAGTTGAGTGAGGATTGGTCAAATCTGTTTTTGAAACGCTTCGGGCTGACCTCGCATTTTTATGCTAAAAGTCGTGTGCAAAATAATTTGCGTAATGATACTCGGGATACCGTTCATGAAATTGGTTGGAATGTCGTTTCCAGCGCCGCGGGGAATCTCTTTGGCATTATTCCTTATACTAATTTTAGCGCCAAGTTTGCGGCAGATAGCAAAAAAAATGTGCAAGGAAGCGTGCTGATTTCCAATCAGCAAGCAAATTATCTCTGGTCAGTAACCATGACCGGTTCCTTTAATTTTACCACCTCGGAAGGTTCCTTAAGTGGGCAGGCCCTTTATCAAAGAAAACTGGATAACTTAGGTACTTCCTTGACCAGCGGAATGAATTTTAATGTGGGAACAGCAACTCAAGGGATGGGCGGCTTTGTCGGTATTACCGAGGAAACTCACAATCTGAGCGGACGACTACAATTTTCTGTTCAAAACAATCATCTTGATCCAGTCAAATGGCAGGTTGGCGTGGGTCTGGCCGGACAGCTGGAGAGTCAGCGGCGACTGGATGCCAGCTATCTCATCCATTTGGATTCCTGGATCAGAAGAAACGCCGATGAGTATGAAACCTATGAGGCCGATCTGCTGCGCAACGTAGAGTCGATCGTGAAGTCGAAAGATCTGTGGGAAACTGAAAATGATTTGAGTGATTCCAAGCAGGACTTTGATCAGGCCTTTCAGAGCAACATCGCGCCCCTGGCCTACTCATTAGCACAAGCAGGCGGAACGCTCGAGAAATCCCAAAAAGATTATCAAAAATACATGATCGATTATGAGCGCAAGTATGGCCAGAAACTGGCCACCGGTGATTTGCAGACGCCCGAAGAATTGGAAAAAATGAAGCAACTTCTAACGCGCTATCATGCTTTAAAAGCAAAAGGCCCTGATAATCTCAAATCCAACGTTCTTTTTCTGGCCCTTGCCGAGCATTTCAAGGCCGATTAGAATCTTCTCACCATGAAAGTTCTTGTTCTCCTTTTTTTTTGGTTAAGTACCTGCGCCCTCTCGGCCAGTCCTGCGCCTCATGTTGATCTCACCATTTTGCATACCAATGATTTGCATTCGCATTTTGACGGCAATGGGCCCGATGGACTTTATACCAAAGTCGTCGGTGATGGTGATCCGGTGATCGGCCAGTATGCAAGGTTAGGCGGCCTGATCATGAAAGAAAAAAAAGAGGCCACGGGGCCGGTTTTAGTTCTTGATGGCGGAGATTTTTTTGGCGGGACTTTGTATCATCTCATCGCGCCCCGGCCCGATACAACTTTGAACCCAGAGTTGGATTTTTTTAAAATTATTGGCGTCGATTTTACCGTTTTGGGCAACCATGAATTTGATCCCCGAGATGAAGGGCTGGCCACGATGCTGACCAAGGCCAGCAAGTCTCAAACATCGTTAAAGATTTTGGCCACAAATTTAATTGTCAATCAGCAGGCGCCTTGGTCTCCATTTTTTGGTGTGAGCGAAGGTAGCTTGGTCGTTCCCCGTGCCACTCGAACCTTTGATGTCGAGGGAAAACACCTCAAAATTGGAATTCTCGGCGTCACCGGCCCTGATGCACTTTTGGTTTCTCGCGGTAATCGGCAATTTTCTCATTTCGTCGGTTTTAGTGACGAAAAGAACCGCGCTGATTGGAGTGAGCTTTACCAGCTGCTCGATCGGGAAGTGAAAGATTTGCGCCAAAAAGAAAAAGTTGATGTGGTCATCTTAATTGCCCATGCCGGCCCACCTGAGGATGAAAAAATTGCTAAAAATGTAGATGGAATTGACCTTATGATTGGCGGACACAGTCATGACCTCTATGCCACTCCTCATAAAGTTGGGCGAACCTGGATCGCTCAAGCGGGCGCATATGGAAAATATTTGGGAGTACTCAAGTTTGCTTTGGCCCCTCAAGGTTTGGAGCTTGCCAACGAAGGCCAAACCAATATTTTGATCGATGATAAAATTGAGGCCAGTCCTGTTATCTCTGAGGCCATTGAACAGGATAAAAGCTATCTAAAAAAAGTCCTTGCCCCGAAATTGGGTTATGATCCTGATCTTAAGGTTGTCACCACCTATAAAAATTATGCGCATGAAAAAAAGAATACCAGTAAAGAGCTGGGGGCCTTGGTGACTGGGGGCCTTAAAGACCAACTCGAACATAAAATGGGGCGCGAGATTGACCTTTATTTTTCCTCCATGTCCCTGATTCGCGACGGCCTTTCTCTCTATGGAAATGAAACTTCCTATAATTTTTCTGACATCTTTCGCATTCTTTCTATCGGGCTGGATAAAGATTTGATGCCAGGAACACCGGTGGTCCATTTTTATTTAAGCAAAAGGGAAGTGGAACTTTTGATCAATTTTATGGAAATCTATTCCAAAATCTCGAAAAACTTTAGTCCGGCCTTCTCACCGAACTTGTCTTATGAAGTGAGGTGGTGGGGCATTCCCATGCTGAACCGTTTGAAAGATTTGTCGCTCAACGGAAAACCCTTTAGTGAGTGGCCGGAGCTGCTTCATATTGCCACCTCCGATTATGTTGCCAGTTATGTGGATAAAGTCGGCCCCATGACCTATGGTTTGGTTCACTTTGAACCCAAGGACGAAAATGGCCAGCCTTTAAAGACCGTGGTGATGACTCCCTATAAAGAATACCAACTCTTCACCGATTTTCTTTTGGGTAAGCAAGTGCTACGCTAATCACCTCATATTCGAAGACCTTCGGGAGTCAACTATGCCGTCTTGTGATGTGGTGTCAAAGCTGGATATTGGTGAGATAAAAAATGCTGTCAATCTGGCGCAAAAAGAAATTGCCACGCGCTATGATTTTAAAAATTCTAAAACCTCTCTAGAGCTTTATGATGACTCGATAGAAATTTTGGCGCCGGATGAGGTCAAGATTAAGGCCGCCTTGGATATCTTGCGCACCAGAATGGCCAAGCGAAATATTGGCATGCGCTGTCTCGAGGTCGGCGACGTTGCGCCCACCGGTGATCGTTTTTTCAAATTAATCATCCAGCTTAAAAAAGGCATTGATAAGGAACAAGGCAAGGTCATCACTAAATTAGTCAAGGAGTCCGGGCTAAAAGTTTCCAGTGCCTATATGGACGAAAAAATACGTTTAACTTCCAAAAAAATTGACGATCTTCAAGCTGTCTGGGCCTTGCTGCGAAGTCGGGAAGAAGTCACCGTTGATCTTCAAATGGAAAATATGAAGAGAGATTAATGAACGCGACCTTACGATCATTTGAACCTACGGACATAGAGGCGATCAATGTTTTCACCGATCAATGGATTGGCGTGAATTATTATTCCCGAGAGGAAATTGGCGAGATTTTACAGCTCTCACGTTTAGGGAAACTCAATGCTTCTTTTGGCGCCTTTGACAATTCGGGAGAGCTCATTGGCGTGCGCCTAACTTTTGCTCCGGGACTGTGGAGAGAGAAAAAGGGAAGGGGACTTTCTCCCGATCTTTGGAATATTGCGCCGGATACGGTGGCCTACTTTAAAAGTCTTTTTGTGCGTGAAGATTTTCAGCAAATCGGCGTCGGCCGTCAGCTGTCGGAAAAGAGTATCGAGGTTCTGCGGGAAATGGGTGCCAAGGCCATCTTATGTCACTCATGGCTTGAGTCTCCGGGCAATAGCTCCCAGGCCTATTTGGCCAAGATGGACTTTGTCCCAGTGGCGCGTCACCCTTTGTATTGGCACGAGATTGACTATCTTTGTACCCGTTGCGGCCCTGCACGTTGTGTCTGTACGGCCATGGAAATGATTAAATATTTATAAGCGTATAACTAAGGGGTTGAGATGAGTGTTTCTTATTGGATGGATCGGGCGATAGGTAGCAAAAAGATAACGAAAGATATTGTCATTATTGGTGGCGGTCTGGCCGGGCTTTCGACTGCTTATTGGCTTTCCAAAGAAGACCCAACTCAAAAAATCGCGGTTGTGGAAAAACACCATTTTGGCGATGGCGCCACGGGCAGAAATGCGGGTTTCATTACCTGTGGTTCGGTGGAGCATTTCAATCGCTTGGTGTCCAAGCATGGAGCTAAGGAGGCACAGGAAATTTGGGCCTTCTCAGAAGAAAATCTGCGCCTATGGAAAGAGCATATTTTGCAAGGTCAGGAACAGGATTTGCTTTTTGAGCACAA
Source organism: Bdellovibrionales bacterium (assembly GCA_023250775.1). Lineage (GTDB taxonomy): Bacteria > Bdellovibrionota > Bacteriovoracia > Bacteriovoracales > Bacteriovoracaceae > GWA2-49-15. The sequence goes on along the minus strand of JAHFAA010000254.1, from coordinate 1,221 downwards.
GGGAAGTTTTTCCCTGGCCTCAACCGATAACGAATTTGCAGAATTAAAAAAATCCGCCAGTATCATGCATGAGATGAAAATCCCCGTGGAAGTTTTAGAGGCCAGTGCTATTGAAAAACGCCTCGGTGCCGCCAAGTTCGTGGGGGGAATAAAATATCTGGGCGATGCTTCGATTCACCCTTTGCGCTTGCTTGCGGCGATACAACGAAAAATTACCGAGCAGTTTCCGAATGTCGAATTCTTTGAGCACAATGAAGTCCGTGCCATTGATGACGAAGGGGAAAATAAAATTGTCAAAACCAATAAACATCATTTCGAAACTCCTGTAGTGGTCATGGCCACCAATGGATATTCACCGCTCCTGCATAAATTCTTTGAGGAAAAAATTTTCCCAACGCGCGGTCAGATTTTAATGACGGAAAAAGTTCCACGTTTTATGGAAGGTCCGTGCTATGCCAATTTTGTTTTGGACTATTTTCGCCAAATCCCCACCGGGGAAGTCGTCATTGGCGGTTTTCGCCAACTCCAGCGAGATGCCGAAGTCGGCTACTCGGATCAAACTTCTGATGTCATTCAAGAGGCCCTGGATCAGTTCTTACATGATCACGTTCCCGCTGTGCGAGGGAAAAAAGTCACGCACCGCTGGTCAGGCATCATGGGCTTCAGTGTTGACGGTCAACCCATGGTTGGGGCCTTGCCGACAGATAATCAGCTTTACTTTGTAGGCGCCTTCACCGCTCATGGTTTGGGACTGGCCTTCCATAGCGCCAAGACTCTCGTGGACTCGATGTTCGGCCGTCCTATTCCTCGTTTCATTTCTGCTAAAAGATTTGCATGAGCGATCAAGTCTGGTGGAAAACTCGTCCTATCGCTCATCGTGGTTTGCATAAGGGCCGGGAAATTCCCGAGAATTCTCTCCTGGCCTTTGAACACGCTATTCGCGCCGGACATCCCATTGAATTCGACGTTATCACTTTAAGTGACGGCACTCCCGCTGTTTTTCACGATGATGATTTGCAACGTTTAACCGGTGTTCAAGGGGCCACGCGAAGCTTGCAAAGAAGTCATCTGGACCTTTTACGAATTTATGAAACTGATCAGAAAATCCCCACCTTGTATGAAGTTTGTGACCTGGTGCAGGGACGTGTCCCGCTGATGATTGAGATCAAATGTGACAAGGCCACCGGGCGTGATGAGACCGCCGTGGTGCAGGCGCTGCGG
>JAHFAA010000253.1:5119-6063 GCA_023250775.1 Bdellovibrionales bacterium | reverse complement strand
AAACAAAACTGTCAAGGAAACGCTGTTGCTTTGCGAGATGATCTACGTAAAATCTGGTCTTAAGGTCAACACTCATCTCTCTTCAAAACCTTTACTGATTCACGGAAATATCGGCAAACTTCAGCAAGTGATCTTAAATCTTCTCTCCAATGCCAAAGATGCTTGCGAAAAGACTAAAGACGGGGGAGTTGTCATTCTCGAAACTTCCAGCAATGCCACCTCGGCCATTTTGAAAATTTCTGATAATGGGTCAGGCATTTCCAAAGAAAATCTGGGAAAAATATTTGATCCATTTTTCACCACCAAACCCATTGGTCAAGGAACAGGTTTGGGGTTGCCGATCTCACACTCGATTATTCAGTCCTTTGGAGGGACATTATCAGTTCAAAGTGAAGTTGGAGTTGGGACCTCTGTTACCATCGCTCTTCCTTCGGCCGCAGCGGAAGTGCCAAAAGACAAAGAGCTTCGGCAAGAGACAGAACGTCGTTTTACAGGCAATGCGCTGGTGGTTGACGACGAGGATGAGCTGCGTGAAATTATCGTTAGTTGTTTTGCAAGTCTCGGCCTCTCTGTGACTTCCACCTCAAACGGAAGCGAGGCCCTGGTGATTCTAAAAAAACAGGCCTTTGATTATGTGATTACGGATCTCACCATGCCTGGCATGTCAGGATACGAGCTTCTACAGGAGGCCAAAAAGCTTCCTCATCTTTTGAAGACACGTTTCATCGTTATGAGTGGTTTGGTGGGAAGCGAGAATGAAGAGGCGTCGCGTTCTGTGCATGGTTTTATTCAAAAACCCTTTGATCGAGATACCGTCGCCGATGTTTTGGAAAAACTCCAGTTCGACATTAATTAATAATATACGCAAGACAATCATCCTTGGCGACGCGAACATTTTTGGTCAGCATGGCGGGCATAAAATCTTCCACCACAATTAAGTTATT
>JAHFAA010000253.1:4484-5109 GCA_023250775.1 Bdellovibrionales bacterium | reverse complement strand
TGGTCACATCCTGATTTAGGTTATCGACAACTTTTATCTGACCAGGGCCATGCGCCAGGGTCGTTCCCTTCCTGATCATCTTAAAATTAAATTGTTCCAACTCAGGCAAAAAAGAAAGATGCGAGGAGGAAGAAGCATCAAAGTTAAAATCCACCTCCAGCTCGTTGGGCAGAAGAATGCGCGCGATGGTTTGGCGGACACAAATTTTATCGGCCTTGACCTTGATCTCTTCGAGTGAATTCAGGCCCAAGACTTGTTCTAAATAATTGGTGAGAAGGAGAATGCCATTTTTGTCTCCCACCTTTCCACACTCGAGAGTGACGGCAGGACAAAACTGTCCGAAGGCAATGGCCTGGGCCTGGCGAGGCTCCTCAAAGAAAAGGATGTTGTCACTAAAGAGAGAGGCGAGGGCCACGGTGGCAGGGTCACGTTTGTTGATGCAGCCGTAATAAGGGTTATCGCCGGTGTTATTATGCATATCAATGCTGGCCCAGATCTGCTGGGCCTTGGCAAAGGCCATAACTTCGGCCGCCATTTTTTCTTCTTTTGTGCTTCTCCCGGCCCAAATGCGATTGAAGTCCGGCCCTTGGGGAACTTGGCGCAGTCCTTGTGATGCCGCCGTGAC
>JAHFAA010000253.1:0-4474 GCA_023250775.1 Bdellovibrionales bacterium | reverse complement strand
TGCCGAAAAAAATGATCAGCGAGCGGGGAAGACGCGGCAATTTTTGTAAAAGTTTTACCACGGCGAAGAAGCCGGAGGTTTCATTTCCATGCAAAAGGCATGAGAGAAAAAGCGGGGTGGGCCGTTCCCCTTCCAAACAAATTAAGGTTCCATCTCCCATAAGAGAACGCAGATTTGAGGGGGAGCAGGTCAATAAACTGTCAGGTATATGATCAAGGATGGGAAGATTCATACATTCCTAAATTGAAAACGGACGCTATAGACTAATTGCAGCATTGCGTAGGTGTCAAGTTGAGCAAGACAAAAAGGCCCTCGCGCTATAACATTCTCTTTTTCATGTTGGTTGCGTACAGAAGGAGAATTTCATGGCCAAGCTAGGACTGGAAACACACATTGTTGATAAAAATATTTATGCTGAAACCTTGAAAAGATTTAAAGAGCGAAAAATCAAACTTCCAACCTTCTCAGAACTGGCCAATCCGACAACCATTCCCGCCAGCATTCGCGATTCGCTGAAAAATATTGATATCAACGAGGCCCATCCGCTCAATTTGTTTCGCATTCATTGGTATAACGATCCCAAGTCAAAAAATTTCGTGCAGGTTCCTCATCATCTTGTTTTAGGAAAAGAGATTACCGGTGTTGATGCTCCTATCGTGGTCATGATTGGGGCCAACTTCCCCATGATTACCGCGCATAAAGTTTTGGCCGCCTATTCCTGCCTTGCTCCTCGCATTGTCACTGGCCAATTCAATCCCGTAAAACATCGTGCCATCTGGCCTTCCACCGGGAACTATTGCCGTGGTGGCGTGGCGGTTTCGCGCATTATGGATTGCCATGGCGTCGCCATTCTTCCGGAGGAAATGAGCCAGGAAAGATTTGACTGGCTCAACAAATGGACGCTGGACCCCAAACAAGACATCATCAAAACCTATGGCTGTGAAAGTAACGTCAAAGAAATTTATGATGCCTGCAACGAGCTGGCGAAAAATCCTGATAATATTATTTTCAATCAGTTCTGCGAGTTCAGCAATGCCTTAGGCCATTACACCTGTACCGGCAAGGCGATGAACGACGTTTTTGAACACGTCAAAAAATCCAATCCAAACGCCAAGGCCCGTGCTTTTATTTCCGCCACTGGTTCTGCCGGAACAATTTCCGCCGGTGATTATTTAAAAGAAAAACATCACGATTTAAAAATTGCCGCGGTCGAGGCGGTGGAATGTCCCACTCTGCTGAATAACGGCTTTGGTGCTCACAATATTCAGGGAATCGGCGACAAACATGTTCCGTTCGTCCACAACGTCATGAATACTGACTTTGTGATTGCCGTTTCCGATGCCAATACCGACAACATGGTGACTCTGTTTAATCATGAGATTGGTAAAAACTATTTGATCAAAGAGCGCGGGCTCTCGAAAGAGACGGTCGATTCGCTTTCGTATTTGGGAATTTCTTCCATTGGAAATATTATCGCCGCCATTAAGATGGCCAAGTATTACAAGCTTGGAAAAGATGATGTGCTTCTCACCGTCGCCACCGATCCTGCCACCATGTATTCGTCAGAGATCAAAAAGGCGATCGAAAAATATCACCACAACAATTATTCCACCCTCAAAGCGGCCGAGTCATTCGGGCAATATCTGAAGGCCGTCACCACCGATCATATGGAGGAGCTGACTCATCTCGGACGAGAGCGAATTTTTAATCTGGGTTATTATACCTGGGTTGAGCAGCAAGGCGTTTCCATCGAGGAATTCAACGCTCGAAAAGACCAGGGATTCTGGAATAACCTCAGGTCTTACGTTCCGAAATGGGACAAGCTGATTAATGAGTTTAATAATGCCCGCTAGACTTCTCTGTCGCGGCTGCGGCAAGGTTTATGATTTAGAAAAAGATCTGGTGCTCTCCTGCATCAGCAAGGGCGACAATAAAGATATCAATCACATTCTTGAAAAGATTATCGACCCTGTCGTCTCCAAAAGCCTTCTCCTCGCAAGCAAAGAGTTGAATCCCTTTATTAAGTACAAAGACTTTTTTTTCTCCCATGCCTTGGCGCAAAAACTCAATGTTAATTTTTCCGAGATTGTGAAAAAGATCGATCCCGGTTTTAGTAAAACTCCTCTGATTCGCGACGAAAATCTTTTCATCAAAAATGAAACCGGGAATGTGGGCGGCTCGCATAAGGCGAGGCACTTGATGGGAACTTCAATTTATCTGGAAGTTTTAGGCCAGAAAAAAACACAGCTGGCCATTTATAGTTGCGGTAATGCCGCTATCGGTGCTTCTTTTGTTGCCAAGGCCGCCAAGAAATCTCTTAGTGTGTTTGTTCCGCCCGGTCTCGACGAAGGCGTGTATCAAATCTTACGCGAGAACAATGCCCAGATTACCACCTGCCCGCGAGTTGCGGGAGAAAGCGGTGATCCTTGCTACAATCGCTTTCAAGAAAAACTAGAAAGCGGGGCCTTGGCCTTTTCGTGTTCCGGGCCTGATAACTGGAGCAATATTGAGGGCGGCGAAACTCTCTATTTTGAAATCCTGACGGAGCTCTTACAAAACAATCTTGAACTCGATGCCATTGTTATTCAAGTTGGTGGTGGTGCTCTGGCCAGTTCCGGCGTCCAGGCCTTTCAGGAATTTTATAAGGCCAGACTCATTTCTAAGATGCCTCGAATTTATGCCGTTCAGACAGAGGGGGCCCATCCGCTGGTGCGCGCGGTGGAAAAAATAAAAAATAGAACCGAGCTGGAAACCGTCAATCAGAATATGACCAAATATATGTGGCCCTGGGAAACAGAACCAAAGAGTGTGGCGCACGGAATTTTGGATGACATGACCTATGACTGGTACAAAATTGTCGAAGGTATTTTTACCACCCATGGTGACGCCATCACCGTTTCGGAAGACGAATTAAAGGCCGCCAACAAACTGGCCAAGGAAAAATACGCCATTCCTGTCGATCATACTGGAAGCTCGGGCCTTGCCGGACTCTTGAAGCTATGGGAAAGTGGCGAGATCGCCAAAGATGAAAAAGTCGCCGTGCTTTTTACTGGTGTTGAACGACATAAACCAATGGCATGAAATAGCGTCTGTAATTTCAGCCATTTATGTGGCACTGCCAGATTTATCATAGGGGCCTTGATCGCCGATAAGGTCTCTATGAAAAAAACAATTTTTAAAATCTCTCTTTCTCTTCTTTTCATTGTGGCCAGGAGCAACGCCGCCGAGATTTGTGGCGACACCTTGAGCGCGCGATGGTCTTACACCGAAACCTCGGCCAACTTTCTGTCCTCCAAAAGTTTTCCCGATCGTTACTGCGACAAGGGAGAAAAAATTCCCGGTTCCAACGTGGAAATTTCTCTCTTCGATTCCGCCGGCAAAATTCTTTTTCGCAAGTTTGCTTTTTTTCCCATGAAACATTTATCGCATCTGGAAACGGATAAGAAAAATCCTGACGTCGCGATCAAAGATTGGAAAGATTTTGCGATTGTTCAATTTCCCAAGTCGCCGGAGCTCGCCCGTGCGACTAAGTTTCAAATCAAGGGACTTGATTCGCTTAAGTTCATGAGTAAGGGAGACTTTAAACCATGAGATGTTTAATCCTCTTTCCCTTACTGGTCTTCTGCTCTTCCGCCTGGTGCATGAAAGTGATCATTTTCACTGATCAGGCGGGCGGTGCGAGAGCGCGTGAGCAACTGGCCCGCTTCAACACTTATCCGCTGAATCTTTACCAGATCGAATATGTGGTTGAGGTTGTCCCGGCCGCCACTCTCAAATGCAAAGTCACCAATACTCCGGTGACAGGAATGGCCGACTGTGATCAGGATTATATTTCCAGGCGCACGCAAGAATTAAATGGGACCCAGGCCATGGTCGTTTCCACGGTCGGCACACGCGGAAGTGGGGGAAATATTCCGATCATTCCCATCCAGCGTCCGATTGGTTCTATGTTGCATGAGTTTATGCACACCTTCGGATTTGATGACGAATATTCTTATGATGCGTCGATTGCCAATATTTACTGTAGTGCCACCACGTCGAATATCAACAACGTTTCCATTGCCCCCCAGAATCCTTATAGCTCCGATGCCGTGGCCCGCACGCGCCATCTTGCAAGAATTCCTTGGAAAGCTGATCTTGCCGATAGCACGCCTCTTATCAGCGGAACAAATCTTGGAACGCCTTCCAGCTTTTCTACCCAGGTGGGGCTTTTTCAAAGTGATACCTGTGTTCATGCCGCTCCTCCCATTGTGATGTGGAGGCCTGGATACGCCGCCACGATTATGGACGATCAGGCCAATGATATTGGTCCAGTACTCGGGAAAATTTTAGTTTCTATTTTGAACACAAGGAATGTTCCTCCGGCCAGCAAGTCGGGCAAGCCTGATCCTGTCGATGCTTCAAAAAATGTCTACGACGGGCCACGCTCACGCGATCGAAGTACAGAAATACGTGACGAATCTCATGGAAGTTC
>JAHFAA010000252.1 GCA_023250775.1 Bdellovibrionales bacterium | reverse complement strand
CAAGAACGATGTCTTGGGTAGGAACGATAATTGGAGTTCCGTCTTTAGGTGACAAAATATTATTGGTAGACATGGCAAGAACACGACATTCAACTTGTGCTTCGAGCGACAACGGAACGTGAACGGCCATCTGGTCACCGTCAAAGTCGGCGTTGAATGCGGTACACACCAGAGGGTGCAACTGAATGGCCTTTCCTTCAATCAGGATAGGTTCAAACGCTTGAATACCTAAACGGTGCAAGGTAGGCGCGCGGTTCAACAGAACTGGATGCTCTTGAACTACTTCTTCCAGAATATCCCACACTTCTTGCTTCTGCTGATCAACCATCCGCTTGGCAACTTTAATGGTTGTACAATGTCCTTTATCAATAAGCCTGTTATAGATAAAAGGTTTGAACAATTCGAGCGCCATTAGCTTAGGCAAACCACATTGATGCAAGCGTAAACTTGGACCAACCACGATAACAGAACGACCAGAGTAATCCACGCGTTTACCAAGCAAGTTCTGGCGGAAACGCCCTTGCTTACCTTTTAGCATGTCAGACAAGGAACGCAGTGGTCGCTTGTTAGCACCAGTGAATACCTTTCCTCGACGGCCGTTATCAAAAAGGGCATCAACCGCTTCTTGCAGCATTCTTCTCTCATTTCGAATAATAATTTCGGGAGCATTAAGCTCTTTCAGTCTTTTTAAGCGATTGTTTCGATTGATTACTCGGCGATACAAATCGTTTAGATCTGAGGTGGCGAAACGGCCAGCTTCCAAAGGAACAAGAGGTCTCAAATCTGGTGGCAATATTGGAATAACATCCATCATGAACCAATCTGGACGGTTTCCTGAACCCATAATGCTTTCAACAACTTTTAGTCGTTTAACCAATTTTGCACGAAGAACTTCTGTTGTTGCTGCTTGAAGTCCTTTTCGCAAATTCTTATTCTCAAGATCGATGTCAAGTTTCTTGAGCAAGTCTTTAATGGTTGTTCCACCCATACCAGCTTCAAAATCAACACCAGCTTCTTTTAGTTCGAAGTATTGTTGCTCTGAAATGACTCGGCCTACTTCTAGACCTGCTTCAGCGTCATTGGTGGCTGATTTAGTAACGATATAGGCTTCGTAATAAAGAACTTTTTCAAGCTCTTTCAAACTTAAGTTTAAAAGAGCTCCCAAACGAGAAGGCAATGAACGTAAAAACCAGATATGCGCTACTGGTGTGGCCAATTCGATATGACCGCAACGCTCGCGGCGAACCTTTGACAAAGTAACTTCAACACCGCATTTCTCGCACACAACTCCGCGATGTTTCATTCGCTTATATTTACCGCAAATACATTCGTAGTCTTTAATAGGCCCAAAAATTTTGGCACAAAATAGGCCATCTCTTTCTGGCTTGAACGTACTATAGTTAATTGTCTCGGGTTTTTTTACTTCGCCAAACGACCACTCGCGAATGGTATCGGGTGAAGCCATTTTAATCGAGACGGCCTCTACACTAATTGGATCTTTTGGTTTATCAAAAAAGTTAAGAAGGTCTTTCATGTTTATTACCTCTTACAAAACGTTACTAATTTAATACTTCAGCTTCTTGGTTCTCATCCAACTTCACATCCAAACAAAGCGCCTGGAGTTCGCGAATAAGAACGTTGAACGACTCTGGCAATCCTGGCTCGAGAACTTGCTCACCTTTGACGATAGACTCATACATTCTTGTACGACCAATAACATCGTCAGATTTAACAGTGAGGAATTCTTGCAAGGTATAAGCTGCACCGTAAGCTTCGAGTGCCCAAACTTCCATTTCCCCTAGACGCTGACCACCAAACTGGGCCTTGCCACCAAGAGGTTGCTGGGTAACTAATGAATATGGGCCAGTGGAACGTGCGTGAATTTTTTCGTCAACAAGATGGTGCAATTTCAACATGTACATTGCCCCAACAGTAACTTCTTCAGCGAACGCATCACCAGTAATACCGTCGAACAAGGTCGTCTTACCGCTCGGATCTAGGTCAGCTAATTTCAACATTTCTTCAATGTCTTTTTCTTTAGCACCGTCGAAAACGGTAGAAGAGAAGCGCACACCGGTTGTCAGCATTTGGGCCACATCACGAACCTTGGCATCGGATGCTTTTTTCAACCATTCTTTCACTTCATCAGTTTTGTAAATTTTGTGGATGAAGTCGCGCAAGTCATGAAGCTCACGTTGTTCTTCAAGCATGACTTTAACTTTTTCACCCAATCCACGACCTGCCCATCCCAAATGCAATTCAAGCAATTGCCCGATGTTCATACGTGATGGAACGCCGAGTGGGTTTAGCACGAGATCAACAGGAGTTCCGTCTGCAAGATATGGCATATCTTCAGATGGAAGAACGTTTGAAATAACGCCCTTGTTTCCGTGACGTCCAGCCATTTTATCGCCCGCTTGCAATTTACGTTTAATAGCGACGTAGATAATGACTTTCTTAATAACGCCTGGAGGCAGTTCATCGCCACGATGCAGACGTGCGATTTCTTCATTTGCTTTAGTACGTACCCTATTAATGCGGTTTCTTACTTCAGCAAAATATTCACTGAGTCTTTCTTCAAGTGAGGCCTCAAGAGGTAAATATCCAATCAATTCGAAAGGAATTTTATTCAAGGACTCAACTGTCAATTCTGCGCCTTTTGGCAACAGCTCGGTAGAACCGTCTTCTGAAATCAACTTGTCAGTCGTCTTATGCCCTTTCAATAGCTTCGTAATATGCATAATTGACGATGATTGAATGGCCTTGATTTCGATGCGCTCATCCCTTCTGATCAGAGTAGTCTCACGATCGATAATTTCTTTCGAACGTGTGTCTAGTTCTACACCTTCACGAGTGTAAACACGGGCGTCGATTACAGTCCCGCGCACATGAGAGGGTGATCTCAGAGACGTATCTTTCACGTCGCCGGCCTTATCACCAAAGATAGCTTTAAGAAGTTTTTCCTCAGGAGAAAGTTGTGTTTCACCTTTTGGAGTAATCTTACCAACGAGAATGTCACCAGGTCTTACAATCGCACCAACACGAATAATACCTGCATCATCCAAATCCTTCAGCGCTTCTTCGCTGACATTCGGCATATCTCGAGTAATTTCTTCTTTTCCTAACTTTGTATCACGCGCTTCAATTTCAAAACTTTCAATATGAATCGAAGTGAAAATATCTTTGGCCAAGATATGTTCATTAATCAAGATCGAGTCTTCGTAGTTGTATCCACCCCATGGCATGAAGGCGACAAGAACGTTCTGCCCTAGGGCCAAGTCACCAAACTGAGTGGCTGGGCCGTCGGCGATAACCATTCCCTTTTTAACAAGATCGCCTTCCTTCACGAGAGCGCGCTGGTTGTTACAAGTGTTCTGGTTAGTCCTCTGGTATTTAATCAACTTATAGAAGTCGACGCCAGATTCACCTTCCTTAAATTTATCTCGCTGGATAACAATTCGGTTGGAATCGACAAAAATAACTTTCCCGTCTTCTTTGGCAGTAAGAACTGCACCCGAATCGGAAGCGATGACTCTTTCAATACCGGTTCCCACGATAGGAGCATCAGTTCTAACAACAGGCACAGCCTGTCTCATCATGTTTGATCCCATCAAAGCCCGGTTAGCATCATCATGTTCCAAAAATGGAATGAGTGATGTGGCGATAGAAATCATTTGGGTTGGGGCGACGTCCATTAAATCAACTTCATCAGCAGTTACGAGCGCCAATTCACCAACTCTTCTTGCTGGAACGTGATCGCCAAAGACTTTATCGCCCTTGATATAGTCTTTATCTTTTTGGGCGATAATTTTTCCTTCCTCTTCGAAAGCAGAAAAATATTTAATGTCTTTTGAGATAGAACGATCTGAATTGATAACATGATAAGGCGTCTCAATGAACCCATACTCACTTACTTTCGCAAAAGTAGCAAGAGAAGTGATAAGACCAATGTTTGGTCCTTCTGGAGTTTCAACTGGACACATTCTTCCGTAGTGAGTGCTGTGAACGTCACGAACTTCAAATCCCGCACGTTCTCTTGTCAAACCACCGGGGCCAAGAGCAGAAAGTCTGCGTTTGTGAGTTACTTCAGAAAGAGGGTTTGTTTGATCCATGAATTGAGACAATTGCGATGAACCAAAAAACTCTTTAATCGCAGCAACAATCGGTTTCTGATTAACAAGGTCGTAGGGCATCATGGTTTCTAGTTCTTGAATGGCCATTCGCTCTTTTACAGCGCGCTCCATTCTCACTAGCCCCACGCGAAATTGGTTTTCGAGCAACTCGCCTACAGCACGAACTCGACGATTTCCCAAGTGATCGATATCGTCGACCTTTCCCTTTCCGTTATTCAAATCAACCAAATATTTGATAGTTGAAATAATGTCTTCTTTCGTCAACACCGTATTGCTGACTGGAACATCCATTCCAAACTTGTAATTGATCTTCATACGACCGACGCGTGAAAGATCATACTTTTCAGCATCGAAGAATAAGCCCTGGAAAAGTTTATCAGCTGCATCAGCTGCAGGAGGTTCACCTGGACGTAATCTTTCGAAAATCTTAATTCTACCTTCTTCAGGTGTTTCTGTTTTATCTAGGATAAGTGTATTGCGGATCTGATCACCAAAATTGATCATATCGATATAAAGAACTTTAATTTCTTTAATTCCTGCCGCAATTACATCGTGAATTTTGGACTCGCTTAGGGCCTCGTTGGCAAGAAGGAGAACTTCACCAGTCTTTTCGTCAAAAATATCTTGCGACGATACTTTGCCAACAATTTCTTCAAGGGCAGCTGGAAGAGACTTCATTCCAAGGTCTTCCATTTTCGAGAGAGTGGCTTTGGAAAACTTTTTGCCTTTCTTAATTATAAGTTCACCCGATTTAGGATCGATAATATCGCTGCCAGCACGAGTTCCATTGAGTAATCCGAAATCTAGAACTCTGAAGAAGGTTCCATCTTTTTTGAGTTGAATCGTCTCAAAATGATAGAACATGGCCAACAGTTCTTGAGTCGTGTAGCCCATGGCCTTCAGAACTACTGTCGCATGCAATTTTCTTTTTCTATCGATGCGGGCAAAAAGTACGTTTTTGTGGTCAAATTCAAAATCTAACCATGAACCGCGATGAGGAATAATGCGAGCTGAATAAAGCAGCTTACCGCTTGAGTGTTTTTTTCCACTATCATGCTCAAAAATAATACCAGGAGAGCGATGGAGCTGAGATACGATAACTCGCTCTGTTCCATTGTAAACAAACGAACCTGTCTCAGCCATCAAAGGAATATTTCCAAGATAAACTTCTTGTTCTTTGATTGAGGAAACGGTTTTTGTATCTGATACTTCTTTGTCAGGAGATATATCGTAAAAAACTAATCGTACAATAACTTTTAATGGCGCTTCGTAGGAAAGACCGCGCTGACGGCATTCCTTAACATTATATTTAGGCTCTTCCAGACTGTAACTTACGAATTCAAGCGAAACAGTCTTGTTAAAATCAGTGATTGGAAAAATCGATTGGAAGACTGCCTGCAGTCCTCTATTTTCCCTCTTTGCAGGGGGTACATCTTTTTGCAAAAACTCACTATAGGAATTAATTTGTAGACGCATGAGCGGAGGAGTGTCTATCGCTACATGGGTACTGGAAAAACTCTTGCGATACCATTCATTTGGAGAGAAAACCTGGGCCATATACGGGTCTCCTGACACGAAAGTAATAAATTTAAGAGCAGCAAACAGCAAATGGCGTGAAGACACAAAGTGTCCTCACACCACTTAAAAAAACAATATCAATAGTACGACTACTTAAGCTCAACCTTGGCCCCAGCAGATTCTAATTTTTTCTTCATTTCTTCTGCTTGAGCTTTTGGAAGTCCTTCTTTCACAGTTTTAGGTGCACCTTCAACAAGATCTTTAGCTTCTTTCAAGCCAAGTCCCGTGATAGCGCGAACTTCTTTAATAACGTTAATTTTTGTTGCTCCACCATCAGTCAAAACAACCGTAAATTCTGTCTGTTCAGCAGCGGCAGCAGCAGGGCCGGCACCAGCTACAGCAACAGGGGCAGCAGAAACACCAAAAGTTGTTTCGAGGT
>JAHFAA010000251.1 GCA_023250775.1 Bdellovibrionales bacterium | reverse complement strand
ATTCTGTTTAATTTAGAGGCCCCCAGAGCACAAGATATTGAGATCATCTTTAATAATATGCTGCGAGTAGAACGAGAAATTGGCGCCTCAATTAAACAAGTTCAAAACCTCTTAAACACCTCTTTTAGGCGACTGTTTTCCCCCAGCTAAAATTTGTCCTATAATCTATAATAAGAAGATAAAAACACGGAGAATTCTATTCTAGGACCAGTTCAATTCCAGGAGAAAATTTTTCAATACACCAAGGCCCGCGCCTTAAGTTTCGAAGGCCCCGCCTCCAAAGAATACTCTCAATATCAGAAGCAACAACGCAAATTCGCCAGTCGGAAATTTAAGATTGTCACAGAAGATGCCTTATTTGAATCTATCGCAACCTCCCAAGTAATTTACCTCGGTGACTTCCATACCTTTGATCAAAGTACCAAAAATTTGGAACGCCTGCTAAAAATCATGGTGGACGGCAAGGCGCAATTCACCCTCGGCATGGAAATGGTGCATGCGAAACATCAGTCCTTCATCGATCAATTCTTAAATCGCATCATCAGCCAAGAGGAGTTTTTGGAATCAATTGACTATCATGAATCCTGGCGATTTCCCTGGGGCCATTATCAAAAATTTTTTGAGATGGCGCAGAAACATAATTTTCCAATCGTAGGTCTTAACTCTGAAGGCACACTGTCCACCCGTGATCAATTTGCCGCCCAGAAGATTATTAACTGCCTGGAAAAGCGCCAGCAAACAACGATGCTGGTTCTCTTTGGTGAATTACACATTATTCCGAGCTGCTTACCAGATCAGGTGAATAAAGCTTCACCGGTTTCCTTAACTCAGACAATTATTCATCAAAATATGGATCAAGTTTACTGGAAGTTGGCGGCAAAAAAAAATACGGCCTCTCACACCGCGGCCCTGGTGCAGTTTACCAAAAATGAGTTCTGTCTCATTTCGTCACCTCCTTGGATTAAATATGAAAGCATGGCCTATTGGTATGATAATTTAAGTGATGATCCTGATTTCGATTTGAGAGATTCTCATATCCAAAACGGGTTAAAATCCTTTACCAGTAATATTCACGAAAACTTTTTGTTCCTGTGCCAAAATTTAGGCCAAATTTTCGGTTTTCTGACGGAAAATGACCGCTCACTTGATAAGGAAGAACTCTCCGATTTTAATGTGTATGATTATACAAATTTGGATTTGGTGCTAAAAAAGATCAACACCCTCAAGGATAAAAGTTTAAGGAACTTTTATCGTGAGTTGGTGATTGAAGGAAGAATCCTAAAACTACCCGACTCAAATATTTATTATGTCTCCCATTACTCAATCAATCGCCTGGCCAGTGCGGCGGGATTGCACATTTTTTACTGGCATATGAATCGGTTATCGAGACGGAGTAAAAACAAATTTCATCCAACAAAATGCAGTAATCAAAAGAGATTCAATACCTTTTTTGCCCTCGAGGCCTTTTCCCATCTTTGTTCAAAGATGCTTAACCCTCATCGAAAATGCGATCTGTATTTGGATTTAAAACGCAAGGCCGGTCAAAAAAGTCCCGAGCAGCGTATTTTAAAAAAGGCCCTGCACTTGATCAGTCATCCGCACCAGTTTAACAAAAACCTGGCGAAAGATCTGAACCGGGCTCGTCCCAAACATGTCTATCGCTTGGCACAAATCGTGGGAAGAATTGCCGGCGAAATTCTGTTTGAAAATTTCGTGGTCAACAACACTGAAAAGGCCTCTTCGGTCGCCCAGCACCTTTTCGAACTCGAAGCTTCTCCAAAAAACCTAGAGCAATTGGCACTCAAATGCTTTAATGGAGCTTCATTCAAACAAGGTCAAAAACGTTATTTTTAAATCAGATCTCGCCAAACTCTTGCAAGAGTTCGCGTTTGGTGGCCTTTTTTACTCTCACCAGCTTGGGAGTGCTGGTGGCCGCTGCCGCTTGATTTTGCTGAAACATGAGATTGGTTCCCATACTAATTTTCATTCCAATCATAGCGCCTTGCTGATCTTTCATGGTTGCAGTCGTGAAATCAAGACCGGCCTCTGAGGCCAGGGCCTTGGTAATATCTAAACCAGTGCGAATCGCAGGACTCTCAGCGATCACGACACCAGGACGAACCGTGGCCGTCGCCTCAAGCGAAAATCCCTCATCAAATTGATCCAAGGTAATAGCAAGAGCATTACACGGGCGAATAACTTTCACAGCAGCAGTCAAAACCTGAAAGACGATCTGATCAACAATTTCTTCTTTATCCGCTTGAACGATGGCCTTTTCATTTAATTTTAAATCAATGGTAATGCCCTCTGAAAAAATAATCGGGGCCAGGCGCTCCAAGCTTTTCGAGATAATTTCTTCCACCGCAATGGTTTCTGTTAAATTTAACTCCGCCAGTGGAATAAGCTTTGCGACTGTCTGTTGCACTTCCTGAGTCGGAACCGTTGTTTTTTCTTCAATCGTCGTATTGCTAATCAGTTTGGCCTCAGCCGGTGCCATTTGCAGGTTCTGAGTTTGGGCGGTTATTTTGGCCGTGCTTCGATCTCGTGCCGCAAGGATGCGGTTCTCATGAATAATGGTGGCCTGTAAAGCATGATGAGCTGCGGACTCAGCTAAACTTGAGCGCACGGGTTCGGGGGTGCTGAAAAGTGGGAGGCTGACCAAAACCAATAAGAACAAGGCCGAAAATAACGGCCATTGCAAACGTGATAAAAAGCTCTCCATTTTTTTGGCGTTCTTATCAAGCAGATTCTCAATTTCAAATTTCGTCGCTTCCAATTTTTTGTAATAACTCATGGGCCCGACACTGTCAGTGGAATTGCGGGTAAAAACGGTTTTGGCCATCTCAAGAGAATTGTGAAATTGATGGGTAATGGCCGCCAGATGGTTCACTCTTTGTTTAAGCACAGATTCATTGGCAGGAATGAGTCCCGCAAGATCGGCCATACAATTTTCTGTATCGGTAATAAATTCTTTACTCAGATAGCGTGAGCTACTGTCATTAATCATGCGTGCTGTGAAAGTTTGGTTGATTCTAAAAAAGCAGGTATTGGGACCAAGACCTACGGCCCTTAAGCGATTCAATTCCATGGATTTCATCTGAAAGAAAGTTCCGCCCGCGGCCAGTACAATCACGAGTCCGACGATCAGTTTGAAAACTGTTTTATTCGTCATTCTCTTTGAGTTACTTCCTGAATTATTGGGCCTTTGTTCCATGTTTAACCTCATCTTAAGGTAATTTCGAAAGGCGCCTTCATGGACGCCCAATCTATTGTTTCAATGACGATGGCTTGAGTCAAGAATGCCGATTGCTATCTTAAGACCGGCAGAATTATCCTTATGCAACCTGTTGAAACCTCATTGCATCTAAGGCCAAACCTCATTGGCCATGGTAAAAAGGTAGAAATCATAGTTTCCCAGGTGACTATTTTGCACAGATCTTTTGAACCAGACATGCCGTCCTACCTAAAACAGGGTATTTCACTCTCCCTTTTTTTCCATCTGATTTTGGCCCTTTTGATTTTTCTCGGCGTGCGTTTGGGTTGGCCAGTCTTCACACTTTTCTCGCCTTCGGAAAATATAAAACCTACCCCGATCGAAATCATCGATGTGAAAGATTTACCGAAAGAAGAAAGAGAAAGATTACGCACCGTCGGTGTTGCTGATGGAAAAAAAGAAGATTTCACGCTTCCCGTTTTTGAAAAAAAACCACAGAAAAGTCCCGAGATAAAACAATCCACAACTCCTTCACTGAAAGATTTGCGAACAAAGCGAAGTGCGACAGAACAGCAGATGGCCCAAGCCAAACCCGAAAAAAATTTAGCAATCGAAAAAATGAGTGAGGCGGAATTAGTGCGTCTTCAAGCCGACTCCAATCTGGGCCCGCCGGAAAGACTTTCGCAAAATACCATCGGCGAATTTGCCACTTCACCGATGGATGAATATGTCTTAAATAAGTCGAGCTTTAACTTCAAAATGTCTCCTCCGAGAGGCGTCCCACTTGACCAACTCAATTCCGCAGAAAAAATGTTTTACACTTTTAATAAGAGAACTTTTGAAACTTATATCAACGCCTTTTTGACCAGCTATCATCAGATGTCCACAAACCATCCCCAGATTGACCCCAAACTATCCCAAGATATTCATCGTCTGGTGGGGAAGCTCACGTTTGATGGCCAGGGAAATATTATTAGTATCAAAATGATTAAATGGGACAATGATGATTTAGTTCAAAAACTCTTCGAAGATACGCTGGTCAATATTCATGCCATTCCCAATCCCCCCAAGGCCCTGCTCGATGACCGCGGGGAGTTTTATATTTACTTCCAGCTCAACATCAACGACTAGCTACTTTACTTTCAGCCGCACGGTCATGGCCTTGTGATCAGCACCTTGTAAGTTGCTCCACACCCAACCATCTGACGCTTCCACACCACGAACAAAAATATAATCGATAATATTTTTGGTCACCTTGACATGCATGCGCTCATTTCCATTGGCAAATTGCACTTCTGTCATGCCCACTGTTTTCATTACATCACGCATGGTTTTGATTTTTAGTTTTGACCAGGTATTAAAATCGCCGGCAAAAACCACAGGGCCATGATGCTTGGCAATTTCCACTGCCCCATCCTCCAAGTGACGTTTTAAAACAAAAGAGGGAACTGAGTTTAGGGCATGGATATTGATAACCAAAAGGGTATCTCCACGTCCTTGCAGCGCATACTCTGTGAACATCAGGGCCTTGGGAGTCAGACCAATTAATTCTACATCACGAGTTTTTTTATAATAATATTTGACGGGATAGACTGTGGATCCCGTGGCCGTTCCGGTGGGGGTGTTATTTTTTTTATAGATGAATGAGGTCGCCATTTTGTAATGAAAAGTATCTTGATTTTCAAAGGCCGCTTTCATGGTGTCGCTCAGAAAGGCTTCTTGCAAAATGACCACTTCCTTATCTAAAGACAAGAAGGCGAAATCGGCACTCCAACTGGGATTTTTTGCCTTGTAGGTATTCCAGACGAGAAGATCAATTTCGTTGGGATCGAGTGCCACATTTTGATCAATGTCCGGGCCCAAAGATATTAACGCATGGTTTTTATCCGGTACGGTAAACCACAAAAAGGCCTGGGTGCTCGTTGAGTAGGTTTGCAAGAGAATTGTAACAACAAGACCGAGCCATAATTGTCTAGACACCATGATCCACTCCTTTCCAAAACGCCATTCGATGTCTCACGTCTCGGGTGACGCATGAACAACGCTTAAGAACTCAGCGCCTAGACAAGAAAAGAGGAATTTCTTTCCAAATTTTTGACAGATTTCTTCGACAACCTTACAGTTACGGCAAACTCTTCCCTGGAGACCACGATGTTAATCGAAAAAATTAATGAAGATTTGAAAAATGCCATGAAACAAGGTGAAAAGGAGCGCTTGAACGCTCTTCGCAATTTGAAAGCACGCTTTATTGAAAATAATACCGCCGCCAAAGTCCTTCCTGAAATGGACGTGTTGGTTGCCTATTACAAGAAATTAAAAGATTCCATGGCGGCATTTCCCGAAGGCCATGCCCTTCGTTTAGGAACAGAACGGGAGCTGAAATTTTTAGATCCCTATATGCCTGCCCAAATGGCCGAAGCTGATGTTCGCACACTGATTAAAAACATTGTTAGCAAAATGGAAAAACCCAATATGGGCGCAGTCATGAAAGAACTCACGCCCCAAATCAAGGGTCTGTTCGATGGCAAACGTGCCAACGACATTGTGAAAGAAGTCCTAGCCGCTGTTTAATTAAGCGGCGCGACCTTCATTGGGCGAAGTTCTTTTCTTAGAATTTTGCCCACGTTCGACTTTGGAAGTTCTTTTCTAAATTCATAGAAGCGCGGAACCTTGTATCCGGTTAGGTTCTGTTTGCAGTAAGTACGCAGTTCATCTTCCGATAAGGTTTCGTCTTTTTTCACCACGAACACCTTCACCACTTCCCCTGACTTTTCATCGGCCACACCAATGGCGGCACTTTCAAAAACTTTGGGGTGAGTCGCGAGAACATCTTCAATCTCATTGGGGTACACGTTGAAGCCAGAAACTAAAATCATATCTTTTTTACGGTC
>JAHFAA010000250.1 GCA_023250775.1 Bdellovibrionales bacterium | reverse complement strand
TTTCCCAGTGCCTGAATCACCGCCTCCTGGCCACGTTTCAAGATGTCGGGACGTAATTTAACGTTGCCTGGTTTGTAGACGCCGTGGACGTTTCCAAAAGTTGCAGCGTAAAGGAAGCGGCCGATGGGGCGTAATTTTTTGGCCACCGCCACCATTTCTTCCGGTGTGGTGTAGAGTTTTGAGCTGGGAGCACCTTCATTGTTGTGACCGTCTTCCTCGCCGCCTACGACGCCTGTTTCCACTTCCAAAATAATTTGCGATCGCGCACAACGTTCCAGTAATTCGGCCGAGGTTTTCATATTTTCTTCGAGAGGCACTTCTGAGCCGTCAAACATGTGACTGTTAAAAAGATTTGGCATGCCTTTTTTTCGACGATTTTCAGTTTCGGTGATTAAAGGATTTAAAAATTTTGCCAAATATTTTGGATGGCAGTGATCGGTATGCAGGGCAATGACGACATTATACTTTTCTGCCACCAAGTGAACGTGCTGGGCCAAGCTGATGGCACCCAAGGCCATGTCTTTGATGCCCTGACCGGACATAAATTCTCCGCCGCCGGTTGAAACTTGAATGATGCCGTCGCATTTTTTATCGGCAAAGGCCTTAATGGCGGCGTTGGCGGTGGAAGGTGAGGTGACGTTGATCGCGGGATAGGCGAAGCCCCCCTTGAAAGCGCGGTCGAGCATTTTGCAATATTGGTCGTAGGTTGCCACTGGCATAGAAAATCTCCTTGGATGAGTCGTTTGAAAATTTCTTAATTGCGGCGGATTCTAGCACAGGGAAAATTAGGCCTGCTATCGTGCCGCGCGGCATTTGGCCTAATAGGAAACTTTTTTGCGTAATTTTTTGACATCGCCCCGGCGAGTTTTGCTGATTTGATTTTTGACACGTGAGGAGTAGGTCGGTTTAGTTTTTTTTCGAGGTTTTGGCCGGTGAAAAGCAAGGGTAAGCATGGCCTCCAACTTTTCCAGGCAACGGGCCTTGTTTCGTTCGAGATCTCGAAATTCATCACTTCGAAGATAGAGCAAGCCATCATTGTTAATGGAGTTGGCCAATTTATTTTGAATCAGCGACTTCTGCTCGGGGGTGATCTCAGACGAGGAAAAAAAATCCCAAAGCATGGAGGCGGCAGAGGAAACTTTATTAACGTTTTGTCCTCCGGGGCCGCGACCTCTGATGGCGGTAAAGGAGACCTCTTTGGCGATTGTCTCAATTCTTTTATGCATCTTTTTTGATGATGTATTTGCGTAGCTCTTCGATTTGCTGGCGAGATTGAAGATGAATGATTCCTCGGAAGAAATTGCGACGACCGGTATAGGGCGAGGAGCTTGGAATCGGCGCTATGGAGACAAAATAGCTCACGGGACTCGTGATTTTATAATGCCCATTGCTGCCAAGCGGTTGGTCACATTCAAAATATATTTCAAATTCAGTGATATTCATGAGCTTGATCGGAATCGGCCGATCACAAAACGACAGGGGATCGGACTTGGAAAAATATAAATTTTGCGTTTTTGGGTCTTTAAAGAAGACGCTCTTTTTGTCAAAAGTCTTGGCCATATCCACCAGCGTATGGGTGGAGATCGGTCCTTGCGCCACAACGATTTTGGGATAGGCGTACTTGGCGCGCGCCTGATCCGAGGTGAAATTATCGCGACCGAAGATGACGATAATGGGTGAATAATTGGACATTTTTTTTAAGCTGGTGACAATATTTTGAAGGGCCGTGTCGTCCATTGGCGGAACGATAAAATTTTGTTCAAAAGGAATTTTTTTAGGATCGGGTTTGTTTTTTTTGTCATCTGTGGCCGGAGGAGGCGGTGGCGCATAGGGAGGAGTAAGGCAATATTCCAGGGCCACAAAATCGGGTCGATAATTTTGCAGTTCAGTTTCGGGATTCATGAGATGGGATTGAATACGAAAGGAAAAGGCCGAATCCCAAATCAGGGCGTCTCGTTGGGCAATGGTTTTAAAGGTCGGGTCAATGATGAGGAGTTTGGTTCGCTTTGGGGCCGAACCTTTCTCATTCGCCTCAAGCCATTTAGCGTATTCTTCCTTATACTTTTTGACCTCATTGGCCCTCTTCTCCAGGGTATCGGCAATGTGGGCCTGTTCCATCTTATTCGCACCTTTCTTGGAATTTTCAATGCGATCAAGAAATTCAAAGTTAACCATGGCAGCGTTGGTGGAATTGTAATAAAACGGACCTTGCTCCTGACTCAGAACCGAACAATGCTGAGAGCGAATAAAATCAGGACAAATTTTGTGAACCAAGGAAATATTTTCGTTGGGTTTAAAGGGGACACAGGTTTCAAGGTGCATCCCGTTGGCGTGAACATAATTGACACGACAAACTTCAAAAAGAGTGAGGTCCTTTCCTTTAGGGAGACTTAAATTGAAGGTGCCGGGTTTTTTTGCCAATGTAGGAAAGGTACACACCATCGCGGCATAGACGGCGTCACGGGTTTCCTCGCTGGATTTGAGATGAAGAGAAGAAAAACCTACTGGGTAGGCCAATTTTTCAACCTTGGCATGCTCATTCATTGAGAAGAGGCCAACCAGCACCATACTTTTAAAACAATTTAGACGCTGAAGCGTGGTTGTAAACTTCAAAATCAAATCAAACTGGTCGCTAAAATCCACAAAGAGAATATGACAAGGTCGATTGATAAGGGCCTGGATAAGAGCGGGGAAATCTTTGGTGTCTATGTTCTCAAATTGATAAAAATTGAGTGCAAACGACTGGGCGTACTCGTCGGTAATATCACCCTTGAAGCGCCTCCAATAGCGCTGATCCATTCCGATGTAGCCAATGTGTGCTTCCTGGGCCATTTACTTTTAATCTCCGAGGATCAAGGCCAGGCCGTCATAGGCCTTTTTCATTCCACCTTTTGCGAAGGTGCTTTCTAGGCTCGCCATAATTTCTGCTTTTTTCTTGAGATCAAATTTGGCATCAATCATCAAAGAGATAAAACGATCGGCCACAATCATGACTGAGGAGAGCAGGTTAATTTTAGAATGAGTGATCTTGAGTGGAAAACCCGTTCCATCAGGACGTTCGTGGTGCTGACGGATAATGGTGCAAACGTCTTGAGAGATCCACTTGTTTTTTTCTGCTTCAAAGAGTTCCGCTGTCTTTATGGGATGGTTGAGAATATGTTCAGGCAGACGGTCGAAGTTATTTTTATCTTCAAACTCTTTCAAAATTGCAAAATCTTCCGTTTGCAAGGTGACGTCCCGTAACATACAGGCAAGAGACATTTTTTCTTTGATACTTTCCGAACTCCAATCAAAGGTATCCAAGATGGAAAGTGCGGTATATGAGACTAAGGTATTTTTAATATATTCTTCGCTACATTTCTCTTTGAAGTCGGCAAAAAATTTAAAAATATTTGGGCGCGCCGAGACAATCGTGAGAGACCGATGAGTGACCTCTTTGGCCATCTTTACAGTTTCCTCGTTAAGTCCAATTTTCTGCATCGATTCTCGCACCATTTCGTGTCCGGCATTGAGGTCGAGAATATTTTCTTCTTCCGGGATATTGGGATCAAAAAATTTATTGGAAAAAGTTTCGCGAAAATTCTTTAAGCAAGTTAGATAATCTTCTTTTTCGGCATAAATGCGATCGACTCCGCGCTCGACATATTTTTGAACAGTGTCTTGGACATTGCAATCCTTGTTACTGATTTTTACCACCTTGCTGTCGGACAGTCGGATGTAAATATCAAAGGGAATGCTATTTCCATGCTTACGGATGAATTGCAGGGGGACTGTGCAATATTTATCGATTTTGTCGGCGCTCATTGATAATTTACCCAAAAAGAAAAATGAAACGTTAGATAATTTTATCATAGATTCTTAAGTGATGCGAAGAGTCGCTTGACAGAGTGACGCGCGCGTGGAAAAACCCAGTTCATGCGTCAAATTTTTTTACTTTTTGTTTATCTTATTTTTTCTTTTTCTGGCCCGGGGAATGCCATTGAGTTTGGCCCAGGTGAGTATAAACTCCCTGGCAAATATCTAGAAGACTTAAATGGTCAGATAGGACATCCGGCCCACGATCACCTTGAGGCCTTACGACGGGCCTTTAGCGCCACCATTTTTTTACCACAACGGGGGACGGCCTCTCTTGTTTCTGCCGATGGCCTTGTTGTGACCGCGGCCCATGTTATTTCTCACAAGGTGATTGGTGAAACAAAAGATTGTGGCAAGATCGTGTTTCACTTGAATCACCAACTGAACTTGGCAGGCGAGCTTGAAACGCCGATTCTCCTGCCTTGTGAAGAGGTGCTTGTCTACGATAATGCAGCAGATTTTGCCCTTCTGCGGGTAAAACGTCCGTCCGAGATGGTGCAGCTTCCGTTTATTCCAATTGCCAGTGAGGTCAGCGCCAAAGAAGGCAGCTTGGTGATTATCGCGGGGCATCCGCGCGCTATGGATTATGCGGGGTCGTATAAAGTTATCTCAGAAGGCCCGATTTTTTTTGATGGATCTTCCGATCCGGAGCTACCTCATTTTTTACATTTGGTTGACACCGAAGGAGGCCACTCTGGTTCGCCAGTTTTAACTCCTGCTGGGGAACTCTTAGGCGTGCATTTTCGTGGTGTGCCTGAATATGCCTCCGGGGTGGTTGGAACCGTCGAGGGACAGAGACAGACACTTCATCGTTTTAACGTGGCGATCTTCTTGCCTTATTTTGCAAAAAAATACGCTCAGTTTTTTGTTCCCTAAAATCATTTTCTAAATTTCAAAGTATTTTGCAATGACTCTATTGCTGAGGCCGCTTCTTGGTAATGGCCTTTGTTGTACTTGCTATGGAGGAGCGAAATATTGGCCTCGAAGTCGAACTTTGCATCTGCGGGCGTCGCAATAATCAGGTCAACAAAATATTCCACGACTTGGAAAACTGCCGCCAGGGGAGTGATGCGCGAATTTAACTCGGGGGAAAAACCGATGCCATTGGCCATGCCATGGTGTTGGAGAATAATTTCCGGCGTCCCAAAGGGCACCGCGGGATAATCCTGGATCAGCTGTGAGGCCTTGAAGGCATGGGTTTCAACAATTTTTTTGTCTCCATCGGAAAGGGAACTTTCTTTCAGCGCCCGATTGCTATTGATTTTGGCCTGGGCATCCTGAGTCAGAACGATGTCATGAAAAAATGCCACGAAGCAGATCGCCTCTTTTTGTGCGCTCGATCCCCATGGAAGTGAACTCACGCAATGGTGGCCAAGGGTTGCCGACAGTACACTGTGCTTATAGAGATAACTGGAGCCGGAGCTTTCAAGCAAGGCCAAGAGTTCTGCCAGCTCGTTGGTTCCTTTGGCAATAGTGATCATGGAATTGATGGCGGAATCGGCCAGTTTTATGGACTTTTCGTTGAGGCCGATCTTGGTTAAAACATTTCTTGATTCTTCAAAAACCGTTTGGGTGGCGTTAATCCGTTCGCCTCGTTGAGTTGTTTTGGCATTTAAAATCTTTGAAGCATTGAGCGTGAGGTTGTTCACGAATTTCAGCCGATCCAAACTTTTTACAAAAAGTTCTTTTTTCTTATCAAAGATCCATTGATTGACCGTGTCCTTTGAAATGGGGGCACCCTTTTTTATTAAGACTTCATATTTCTGATCGATGAGTGAGAAAATATCACACGGGGCCTCGGCCAAAAGGGAAAAATTACGAATGGAAATGGGGTAGTATTCCTCAGTGTCTTTCCACGCCATCATCTCGGCCGTGACGGCCAATTTTTTTGCCATCCAGCTAATGATTGGCTTCAGATCAGTGCCGAGGTCTTCTACCACTTTAACATTTTCCTCGCCCGAGAGTTTGGTGCAGCTCCCTAGACATAAAATGGGAAATTCGAGATTATTGGATTTCACATAATAAAAGGTTTTTAGAATAGTACTTTCATCGCCAACGTTGTTCTTGCAGACGATCAGCTGAATGTCGTCATGTGCTTTTAAATATTCGATGGCGGAATCGGAATTTGTCATGCTCTCAAGTTTGACATCCAAGTAGAGTTCAAAATTTAATGCCAACATTTTTCGACGATTGTGATTGTCGTCAATGATTATTCCTTTGCCCATGAGATGTACTCCGAAAAATTAGTTTTTGTT
>JAHFAA010000249.1 GCA_023250775.1 Bdellovibrionales bacterium | reverse complement strand
TTAAATCGTAGTTTGTTGCTTTCTAATCTTCCCTTCGCCAGTAACAACACCGGGGCCGTATTAGGCCTCTCAACGGTGGAAGCATACGGTTTTTTAAGTAAGGACTTTATATCCTTTTTGTGTTCTTTGAATAATGTACCGTTCGATCCAACCATCGTGAATATTGGGGTTGATGCGTATGCGCGGGATTTATCAATATTTCAAAAATTATTCGACATAATGTTTATTTTTAAAATAGAGCAACGCGGACAAGTGAATTTTCAGCCGAACACTGATAATACGTGGGGACCGGCATGGGTCTCTTCCGATCATGAACTCGCGCCCAATCTACATGCACTTACGAGTACCTTACGGCAAATTAAAGGCAGCGAAGAACAACTAAATAACTACAAAGATAAAATGCTAATTGAAGCAGACCAATGGAATAAAATAAGTACGCTCATGCGGGATAGTACTCCAAGTGTGTGTGCAGATATCAAAATTGCGTCGTTAACGTACTCTGATAATCAGCAAAAAATCTCAGTCCGACTCAGTAAAGGGTCGGCGACGGCGAATTGTCCTCTCGTTATTTCAACCAACCATAGCTATATGTTGAAGGCCGAAGGCCATATGAAAAATGAGAGTCTCCAGAAATTAACCACCTTCAGGGCCTATGGCGTCCTTCTGGGAATAATTGTTCCGGCGGAAGTGGAGACGGTGGATGTCTTTTGGGATCGAATTTAAGACAGTTTTACAGTTTCGGATGGTCTTTTTTTGAAACTGTGAAAAGCAACATAACCCAGCATCATAGAAAATTTAACAACTAATAAAGAAATTAACACGATCGCGGCAGGTATTTTGCGGATTACAAATGCTATTCGTTCAGCCCTTCCTATTTTTCCAATTGATGAATCTGGCCTGAGGAAAATCCGTTTTAAGATATCGAAATTTAAATATGTATAGAGATAACTCAGTAGAATATCTTTTCGAATCTCGCTTTCTGAGCTTCCTTCGGGAACATAAGAAAAAGGAATGGGTGCAAAGGGATTTTCTATCAGAGTTGAGACGGATAAAAAATTCTCATACAGTCCGATTACGTTTAGACGTCCCTCTTTTTTTGCAATTCGATAAAGTTCTGTTCCGGGATAAGGTGTGGCATTATTGAAGCGAACGGTGTCTATTTTTAATCTTCGACTCAGCTGCACACAGGCCATTCTATCGGCATGTGTTTCAGTAGGAAGACCATAGATAAAAGTTGAATAAACATGAAAGCCAATTTTTTTGGCCATTTTTACGGCATGCTCGATCTCTTCGAGCTTTTCTCCTTTTTTAATGATCTTTAATAATCGATCATTGGCCGATTCAATTCCGAAAAAGATCGTTTTGAATCCTGTATTAAACATCTCGGTTAGAATTTTTTCATCAACATTGTCGGCGCGAGTTTGAAAGCCAAAAACAATTTTATTGTTCATTTCACTCGCGCGAATCATTTTTAACAATTCATATATTCGATTTTTGTTCACGAGGAGATTATCGTCTAAAAAGCCAATCGTTCTTTGATTGTACTCATAATATAATTTCTTAATCTCGGCAAAGACACTTTCAGTAGATTTATATCTATAATTCTTTCCAGTCACAACTCTGTTACTACAGAAGATGCAATCGTAGGGACACCCGCGAGAGGTGGCCATAAAATCAAAGTCATATTTTTTTTCATTTTTAAAAATATGATATGGAAAATCAGGCAATTCATCGAGATTTGTAACAATGGGAGCTGCCGGATTATGAATGATTTTGCCATCCAATTTATATGAAAGACCTTTGATCTTTGATACATCCTGACGGTTTTTTAAAGTGTTATACAAATCTGCAAAGACCAGATCAACTTCGCCTCGAAAAACGAAATCCACTTGCGGTAAAAGCAGCGATTCTTCCGGAAGTGCCGAAGGATGGACGCCACCAAATAAGATAATAGAGTCAGGGTAGCGTTGCTTGAGGTTCTCAGAAAGTAAGACGGCATTTTTAAAAGATGCAGTAAGAATACTAAAACCGAAAATATAAGGACGGTCCATTTTCTTAACGTGGAGATCTATTTTTTCCAATAAATTCTCTTCAATATGTTCATCAAAAAATTGAACTTTAATGTTGTGTCGTTGGGCGAGTGCGAGAATCCATCCCGAGGCGACAGGAACAAAAGAAGGTAAAAAAGCATGAAAAATTTTTAGCGAACTTTTTGAAGAAGAGTTAATTAAGATCATATAGTTTTCGTGATGTGATGTTGGTTTAGTTGATACCAGTGGTATAACTTTGTAATAGCTTCATCGATCTTGGTAAATTTAATACCAGGGAATTCTTGAATAAGTGCGGCGTTGTCTCCGCTGTATTCTTTGTTCACTCCGGGTTCGGTTGTCAGGATTTCCAGGTTCTTTCCCGAGATGATTTTTATTTTTTCAGCTAAAGTTCTTAAATCATACGTTGTCCCAGTGCAGATGTTATAGACGTGGTTTCGTGGTTTATTTTGAATAAATATTTTCACAATTGCCACAAGATCATCAATATACATGAAATCAAAAATTCCATTTTTCTTAATCGTAAGGGGAAGATCAAGAACTGCATTACGGCAGGCACTTGGAATGAAACGATATCGCCAATCATCATATTTCCCGAACAATCCAAAAAGACGGAGGTTGTAAAAACTCAGAGAGGTTTGTGTAAACTTTGTCATGAGATATTTTGAAAAACCGTACTGATCTTCGGGGACGTGTTGATCAAAATAGGACTCGTTCATTTTCGGAATCCAATGCTCGCGACTGAATTCTGCGCCTGAACCAAAATAAATTAATTTCCCGAAATATTCACGTGCCCTTGCAATATTAAAAAACATCTTAAGATTGGACTCCAAAACCTTCGTAGGGTCTTTTGTAGAGCAGGCCGGAGCGGCGTCATAGGTTGCCGTGTGGATGACCACGTCAAAATTATGTTTTTTAAGATAGTCTAAGACAGCTTGATGATTTAATAGATCAAGATTTTTTCGGTTTGCCGCGTGGACTACGTACTCGTCTTTGAAGGCCTCCGCCAGGCTTCTTGCAATAAAACCATCTCCACCTGTAAGCAAGACCTTCATTATTTCTCTTTTGGTTTACAATACAAATCTGTAAAACTTTTGATCTGTTTTTTGGATAAAATACTCTTGGACGTGTAGTATTGCTTATACCACTCTGTTGCAAGCTTGAAGGTATCTGTGGCCGTTAGATATGTGCGCCATCCGAGCTCGGTTTTCGCCTTAGCACAATCAAGCATGAGGAAGTGTGCCTCATGGGGATGCGTATCGTTCGTGGGAATATCATAGTTGAGTTCTGGCCAAAACTTTTTCATACATTTAAGAACTTCAAGGACCGTGAGGCTACCTTCGGATTCTTGTCCAAAGTTCCACGCCTGCGCAAATGCTGCGTTTCCTTCAAGCAATTTCTGTCCCAACATGAGATAGCCATTTAAGGCGTCAAGCACATGCTGCCATGGTCTTATGGCATGGGGATAACGAATGATGACCTTTTCTTTTTTTACGGTGGCCTTCACAATATCTGGAATGAGTCGGTCGCGGCCCCAGTCACCGCCGCCAATGACGTTGCCTGCCCTGGCGGTTGCAAGAAGAGTGTTATGCTTGGTGGGAAAATCCTTGAGATTAAAATATGAATTACGATAGCTTGATGCCAATAATTCAGTACAACCTTTCGAGGAGCTATAAGGGTCATGCCCTCCCATAGGGTCCAGCTCTGAATAGCTCCACTGGACTTCCTTATTTTCATAGCACTTGTCAGAGGTAATAACGAGAATTGCTTTGACTGTCCCAACTTTTCGGGCGGCCTCAAGAATATTTAGGGTACCCATGACATTCGTTTCATAAGTTTCAACCGGGTGTTCGTAGGAATATCGAACGGTGGATTGGGCCGCAAGATGAAAAACGATTTCAGGTTTGAATTTCTTAAAGGCGCTTAAGAGTTTTGCATAATCTCTGATATCGACAATCTTTGACTCGATATCTAAATCCAAAAGATCGAAATGAGACGGTGAAGTAGGAGGCCTTAGCGAGGCCCCATAAACATCGGCACCCAGTTCTTTCAACCAAAGGGCAAGCCAGGAACCTTTAAAACCGGTGTGTCCTGTTATGAGAACTCTTCGGCCTTTATAGATTCCACCAAAAAGACGTTTCATTACCAAACCTTCCACATTAACGCATCTTTAAATATTGTTTTATGTTGTTGACCATATAATCCAAATGAATTTCATCTAGACCTGGCCAAAGCCCGATCCAAAAAGTTGAATTCATAATCATATCTGTATTGATGAGATCACCAATGATTCTTTTTTTTGTTTGCTGATAAAGTGGTTGCTTGGTGAGATTTCCGCCAAAAAGCAAACGCGTTCCAATTTTATGATCTTCAAGATACGTGGTAATTTCATTTCTCTTATTGGTGAAATTACCTCTCACGGTAATAGGGAATCCAAACCAACTGGGGGTTGCTCCAGGCGTAGCTTCAGGAAGGAGTAAGTGCTCCTCGCAACCTTTTAGATTTTTTGAAAGATAGGCAAAGTTCTTGTTACGCTTTTCGATAAAGGTTGAAAGTTTTTTTAATTGTGAGCAACCAACTGCGGCCTGCATATCTGTGACTTTGAAATTGTACCCAATGTGACTGTACACATATTTATGATCATATCCCATAGGTAGTTCAGCAAACTGTTGGGCAAATCTTTTTTGGCAGGTGTTGTCGTGACCGGGAGCGCACCAACAATCTCGCCCCCAATCTCGAAACGAGGTGGCGATGTTATAAAGTTTAGAATTCTTAAAAAGAACCGCTCCTCCTTCACCCATGGTCATGTGATGAGCAGGATAGAATGAGGTCGTGGCAAGATCACCGAAGGTGCCAACCATTTCCCCGTTGAAGCGCGCGCCGACGGCATCACAGCAGTCTTCGATAAGCCACAGCGCATGTTTTTTGCAGAAGTCCTGTACCACTTTGGCATTGAACGGATTGCCAAGAGTGTGGGCCACCATAATGGCCTTCGTTTTAGGACTTAGGGCCTTCTCAAGTTCACTAAGTTTAATCTGATAAGTGGGAAGTTCAACATCAACAAACACTGGCACGCAGCCATACTGAACGATGGGATTCACAGTGGTGGGAAATCCGGCAGCAACCGTAATAATTTCATCACCAGCTTTAACTTGTCGATCGGCCAACGAGGGAGAAGTCAGTGTAGCAAAAGCAAGCAAATTGGCTGAGGAACCTGAGTTGACGAGAAGGCAATGCTTAACCTCCATAGTCTTTGCAAAATCTTTTTCAAATTGTTCTGCGAAACGCCCCGAGGTGAGCCACATGTCAAGGCCAGCATCGACCAAGTGGTGAAGATCATCTTCATCAAGTACTTTTCCTGCCGCTGCTAAATAATCTTGGCCGGGAACAGGCTTTTTAGGCAGGCGGGATTGGTAATAATCTTTAACTGATTGATGGACTCTATCCCGCATAAGTGATCCTCGAATTACAGTATTTATTATTGCTGAAAAAGTAATCCACGTAAATGCAATTTGCTTCGTAACAGCATTTGAAACTAGGGGACAGAATCAGAGGGGCACTTGAGGAGAAACCACATCTTGGATTCTTTCAATTTTGGATAAAAGGTCCCTAGCAAAGTGGAATACTCGGAATACTCCACCAGACAATGGGAGTGCAGAGTCAGACGTTCGAAATCTGAATAAGAATCAGTAAGGATATGGCCGTCTTGAAGATTTTGGGTAGGAACAAACTCAACCGGCCCCGGCAAATAAAATTCGAGCACATCTCTTACCACATTAAGGGTGTAAATCTTTTGCGGGCCAGGCTCGAGATGATAAAGAAATTTATAAAATCCCATATGAGAATAGGCCTCGCGAGAGCTCGAAACAAGAGTCAAGGCCAGGGAGGTGATCAGACTTACTTTAACGAGACGGTGAAAGTAAGTCTGAAGTCCTGAGAGAGATTTGCACCAATCTAAAAAAACTGGTGTCATCGGAGGAATGAGTTGTCCCAGAAAAAAGATAAAGCGCAACTCTTTGTGGGCAAGACAAGAATGCGCGATGAGGAAAGGCAGAGTGGCCCAG
>JAHFAA010000248.1 GCA_023250775.1 Bdellovibrionales bacterium | reverse complement strand
ATCAATGAAGACGTCGTCCATCTCGGAAGAATTGCCGTTAAAACGAATGTGGGGAAATTCCATGGGATCGGCCAGAGGACGGGGATTTTCAATTAAGGCCAGGAGTCGTTCCTTTTGTGCCTTGGTGGCGAAGTAATCCCAGATGGTCAGCAGAAGTTTAAGCGCCTCGTCCTTCTTTTCGGGATTTCGCTTCAAGGCCTGGTAAATCCAGATACTGTCACGAACCCAGATAGCGTCATAGTGGGTATCATCAACCGCCGCCTCATCAATATTGCGTTTGGCGGCGGGGGGAAGATGGTATTTGTTAAGCCCAATATTCAAGTTCGATCCAAGAGTCGTAAGCAAATCGGAGGCCCATTTGGCATTCGCGGGCATGGCAATCCATTTGACCATCTCAGGATGGAATACGCGAACTTCAGCGCCTTCAGGGGCCTTGACGATCTGATAGCTGGTCGGATGCTCTTTCAAATAGGCGGTGGTTAAACTCCACCGTTTCTGTTCTTCGGAAGAAGTGACCTTCTTGAGTCCGTGTGAACAGGCAGCAATAGCGAGAGCAGAGATGATAAGAACCAGCAACCACGAGAGTTTGAATTTCATTGGAGACTCCATAAGCAAGTTTGCGCCATTAAAAACGATGAGCGTCCACTTGACAAGCAAAGATTCACGCCCAACTTTCCCACATGAAACTTTTTGCCATAATTTTTCCCCTTTTTTGCCTCGCCATCCTTCATTCTCCCCAGGCGAAGGGCGAAACTTCTGTCAGCGCCCCAGATCAGCGTTTTGAAAATGCGCCTGTCCTCTCTAAACATTGCAATCCTCACGTAGACGTTACACATTTCGTTCTGTGTCTTCCCTTCCAGCAAGTTCAAATTATTTTTTCCCGAGTTTACGCTCCAGAATTTCGAGAGGTCTCCTTTCTTGCGCAGTCAAAAGATTTTTATCTTCACACCGGACTGAGCCCTCCTCTTTTTTCTTAAAGCTGATTCACAACAATATTTAATTTTTAAGAACAATGAGGTTTTATGAATATACGTTTATTTTCAATGGCCGTTTTAGTCTCTGCTCTTCCTCTTTTTGCTTCAGCAGGATCGTCACAAATTTCGCTGGATAAGGGAGACTTTATCTCCGCCCAGCGAGTCTCGCGCAACGGCGAAACGATTATCAATGTCAAACTGAGCAAGTCAGGAAAATCAAAGTTTAAAAAGTTGAATGCCAGTGCGGTCAACAAGGAGGTTCACAGCGAGATTGGCGGAGTGGAATCGAACTTTAAACTTCGAGAACCAATCACAGGTGAAAAATTAGAAATGGGCCCATACTCAGTCAAAGATGCGGAAAAGGTGATCGCTGAAATCAATAAGAATTAATCTTCTTGTCGGAGGTGGGATCTTACCACCTCCGTCTCTATTTTTTCTTGCTCGGTGGAAATTTTTCCAGAATTGCATTCACCACTTTGACAAAGTTGGCGTTGGTTTCTTGTGGCGTAGAATCCATGAGCCTCTCCTGCGCCAGTCCACGCCAAATTAATTTTCTGCTGGAAGCATCGATGACATCGATCGCCAAGGTTTCAATCTCGCCAATCCTGCGCCCCCCGTGATGAACTCCCAATCCTAAGCGTCCAAAACCATGTTCAAAACCCATGGTGCTGCCTATGCCAAACCCTGCCCTGAATCTGTCCTTTTCCAAAACTTCACGATCCACATAATGGTAGTTGACCAAAAAATCGGCCTTATCATTTTCAACTTTATGGAATCCTTTTTCCTCGAGCCGGGCCTCAACTGATTTATGCACCCTATCTTCGATTAAACTATTGATAGCGACGGGACTTTGCCCATCTCCTGTAAGCCAAGAATATTGCTTTAGGTTTGAATAGTTAAAGTTGGTATCATAATCCTCTTTGACGTCGACACTCGAGCAAGAAACGAGGATCAAAAGTGAAACTAAGGCCAGGCAACTTTTCATGTCTCATTTTTATTCTAATCTTTGAATAATTTACAGATGATAGATGTCTTTCAGGCCCTCAAAAACATATAACATTTACAAGGCCGAGAATGATCAAAAGACATAATGATTTTGCTGTTGTATGTTCCACAACCATGAAAATGATAACTGTTTTTTGTGCTTTATTATTTGTGCTGCAATTTGAGGTGCAGGCCCAACTCGCGAACCCGATTTGCAAGCAAACTTGTGTTGACGCCCAAGGGACCATAACTTTCACCAGGGCCGATGGGACCTGCCCCAGCACTCCGCAAGAAATTTATTCCTGCGCTCCTTTTGCCTGTGATGATGCAGGTAAGACCTGTCGTTTAGACTGTGCCGACAATCGTTACTGCGCCAAGGGTTTTATCTGTGACCCTAAAAATAATAAATGCGTGCGACTCGCCTACACCTGCACTGACGATGTCACCATCGCCAGTTCGCTCGGCGGCCAGATCTCTTGTCAACCTTATCGTTGTAAGATGGGCTCTTGTCTCCGATCATGCCAGAACGATGATGAATGTGCCCCCGGGCATCGATGCGAACTTAATAAGCATTATTGCACTCCATAGGATGAGTTATATGAAAAGTTGTAAAGTGCTCATGTTCTTGTTTGTCGTTCTGCAGATCACTGTGGCGCAGGC
This sequence comes from Bdellovibrionales bacterium, assembly GCA_023250775.1. Lineage (GTDB taxonomy): Bacteria > Bdellovibrionota > Bacteriovoracia > Bacteriovoracales > Bacteriovoracaceae > GWA2-49-15. The sequence continues at coordinate 3,499 of JAHFAA010000248.1, read as the reverse complement.
CCAGATTCGACCTATTCCCAGGCCGACTCCTCCGATTCCCTTTCCCACTCCCGAACCGTCGCCCAATGGCATTTGCAAAAGAACCTGTAGCGATGGCATGGGCCAGATTACTTATACCATCAAACTGAACGAAGGTTCCCCTGAAGTCTGTCCCGCTCGACCGCAACAAGTTTATTCATGTGCGCCCTTCGCTTGCGATGCCAAAGGCGTCACCTGTCGAGTTGATTGTAATGATAATCGCGATTGCAGCAGCGGTTTCTACTGCGATCAAAACAGCCGAAAATGTCTCACCGTTTCGTATTTCTGTGCCAACGGCCTTGGGCTCAATGGCACCGACAAAAGTTATCGTGCTTGTGAACCCTATATCTGCAGCATGGGCTCTTGCCTCGGCATGTGCCAAAACGAAAATGACTGCTGGCCAGGGTATCACTGCAATTCAGAGTACAGGTGCATTCACTATTAGCACTATGAATAAGTGTGAATTTAATCAAGACGATCTTCGAAAATTGGCCAATATGCCTATGCCTTTTGGAAAATACAAAGGCCTGCCGTTAATTGATCTTCCCGAACCTTATGTCGTGTGGTTCTACAATCAGGGTTTACCAAAAAATGAAATCGGCAGACTTTTGGCCCAGCTCTATGAAATTAAAGTGAATGGACTTGAAGATCTGTTCGGGCCTTTAAGAAAAAAGTAATTATAAAAAGAATTCAACCGATTTCGTCCAGTGAAAGCTCTCCACATTTGAGGTGGTGACTTGGTGTTGCTCGATGGGAATGGGAGGGGTGACCAACTCCAAATGGGTCACCGTCGCCCCCCAAGAATTGAGGGGAACGACGCCGGTCAACCGCTTCAATATTTCTGAAATAGCATGCTCATCACCGCAAACAGTAAAGCTGACACAGTTGGAATCAAGCGGGTCATTGGTGGCGCCGCCTTCGAGGCCATACTTTAACAAGGCACGTACAAAAGTTTGGCGAAACATGACACCTTGAACTTTGCCCTTCACAATCCCACTTCTCACAACCTTACCGTTTTGCAAAGATCATCCTTTTCAGATAGAAATTCATCTGCAAAAAGTATCAGGAGGTTTCCTAGTGCGCAAGTAACGATCAGCTAATTTTTGGTTATGACAGTTGCACTGGTTGTTTTATTTGTTTTTTCATACAGCTGTCCTAGCTCTTGAACGTTGCCGTAGAGATGAACATCGTGTCGTGGAAATGGGACCGAGAGTTTCATTTCATCAAACTTCAATTTCGTTTGCTCCAGCACATCAAAGTACACCTGACCATAATCTTCTTTGGCCACCCAGGCATTCACGCTATATTTGATGGAGGAATCGGAAAATTCGCCCACTCTCACAAAGGGCGCGGGATCTTTGTGAATCTTCGGAATACTGGCCAAGACCTCGTGGATTGCATTCTTGACCTGCACCAAATCATTGTCATAACTGGCGGCAAAGACCCAGTCCACACGCCGCAGTTTTTCATTCGAGAAATTAATAATTGTTCCTGAGGAAAGGGCACCATTAGGCACAATCACAGTGCGATTATCAGGAGTTAATAAAACGGAATTAAAAATCTTAATTTCCTTAACCGTTCCGGAATGTCCCTGCGCTTCGATAACATCGCCCACTTTAAAAGGTCTGAAAGTCAGGATCAAAACGCCGCCGGCAAAATTCCCCACGCTTCCTTGAAGCGCCAAGCCTATGGCCAAGGCCATGGCGCCAAAAACGGCAACGAACGAAGTTGTCTCTATCCCCAGCATGCCCGCAACAGTGATCACCAGAGCGATTTTCAAAGCTACTGAAAAAAGTGATGAGATGAATGAATTCAGTGAGGCGTCCCAGTTCTTCTTGGCCCCTAGCTTTTCAAAATTTGTAACCAAAGTACCAATCAGTTTCCAGCCTACCCAGAGTAGCACCAGGCCGAAAACTGCCTTTGGCAAATAAGTCACTCCCCAAAACATGATCGTATCCAAGATTTTTGAAGTCTGCATAATCCCTCTCTAGAAAAGTTTCCTTCACGCTAAATGGGATTGGCATTTTTGTCGTCAACAGAAATCAGTCTTTGAAATACTGTTTGTCATTAAGTTTTTACGATATACTTGAGCAAGAGAGCGATCACGATTAAACGTGATCTTCAACATGCCCTCCAGGACCTTGAGCTTTTAATTGAGCACGGCGAGATCGGGCAAGCACGCATGCTCATCGCAGAATTGCTCAAAGCTCGCCTTGAAAGACGTCATGTCTTAAGATTGGCTTCTCTCTGCCGTACCGCCCACCTTCCCGACCATAGCGTGAGATTACTTCATCGTCATGTCTATCCTTCCTCGCGCACTCCGGCAGATGCCAGTGAAGCGGAAAGGGCAGAATACGCCGCCGCCTTGACTGCTCTGGGATGCCATGGAGAGGCGGAAAAAATTCTTCGCGCCATCAATCCAGAGCAAGCACCGAAAGCTCTTCTCTTCCTTGCCTATACTCAAATTTGGCAATGGGATTGGAATAGAGCGGTGTTACCTCTTGAGCAATTCATCTCCCATCCTAAGGCAGATCCAGATGCCAAGCTTTGGGCGAAAATTAATTTAGGACAGGCCCTGACACATGGGCCGAGAGAACTGGAGCAAGGGCGCATCCTGCTTGAGCAGGCCAGTTCCTCAACCGCCAATGATCAGCAGCGCATGCTACATAAAAATGCACTTCTCAATCTTTTACAAAATCAATTTGCCCGAGAAGATTGGCAGGCCACCCATGAAACGATTGAAGAACTCGAAGGCCATTTTATGGGAGATGGCGATTTGCTTTTTGAAAGTGTTTTCGAACTTTGGAAATGTCTCTCGCGCCTCTATTCCACCTCTGATCGTCAGGCCCCTTTCCGTGCTTTGCGTTCCTTGAGAAACAGATTTCAGCAGCTAGGATTCTGGGAAAATATGCGTTCTTGTGATTATTACGAAGCGGCACTGCTTGGAACGGAGAAGCTTCTTTTTCAACTTTTTTTTGGAACACCTTATCCCGCCTTTCGCGCGCAAATTCAAAAACTGACGGCCCAAGTTCCAGCACAATTTGAATGGTCTTTTTTTCAAAAGAGCGAAGGCAAAAAAATTATTGTCGATCTCGCCAGTGGCGAAAATACTTTAGGCGACAGTTTTTTAAAGGCCGGACAAATTCCACTGCGCTTACTTCAGACCCTCGGTTCTGATTTTTATAAACCTTTGCAGGTGGCCGAACTTCACGAGCGCCTCTATCCCAATGAGTATTTCTCGCCCATATCCTCGCCCAATCGTGTCCATCAGGCGATTCGACGATTGCGAGACTGGCTCCAGAGTCAAAAAATTCCCATGCAGATCTCTGAGACTCACGGCCGATACTGTTTGAAGGCCGGGGCGGGCGTTTTCATTCGCGTTTATCACAACTCGGATTCTGTACAAGGGAACGCAAAACCTCAGCATAGTTTGCAATACGCCAAGCTGAAAAATAAATTCGCCAAAAAAGGTTTTTTTTCT
>JAHFAA010000247.1 GCA_023250775.1 Bdellovibrionales bacterium | reverse complement strand
CTTTGTCGTCAAAGATGCTCACACTCACGACCTAGGCACTCTGCTTGATAACCAAGTAATTGCTGTTCGCACCGGCCATCATTGCAATCAACCTCTGATGCAATTTTATAAAATTCCCGGGACCGTGCGCGCCTCCTTTGCTTTCTACAACACCCAAGACGAGATCGATGTATTTATACGGGCCTTAATCAAGGCCCAGGAGTTGCTGTGATGGAAACAACCATTGAAATTGCTCCCACCCCTAACCCCAACGCCATGAAGTTTATTTTAAATCGCGTGGTCAAAAAAGAAGGGAGCTCCACCTACCGTTCACCGATGGAGTGTGGCGATAATCGTCTGGCGCGCCAGCTTTTTGCCATCCGCGGACTGGATCAGCTGCATTTTTTTGATAACACCATCACCATTACCAAATTCAGCTATGCCGATTGGGAAACGGTGGAGGGCCATGCCACGGTTACTATCAAGGCCTTGATTGACGACCACAATCCCGATTATATTGAGGCCGATCCTGAGGCCGATCGTCGCAAAAATCTGCCTCCCGAATTGCAAAAGATTGAAGAAATCTTGGATCGTACTATTCGACCGGGACTGCAAGGCGACGGCGGCGATATTCAAGCGGTGAGCTTGGAAGATAATGTCTTGCTGGTTCGCTATCGCGGCGCCTGTGGCACCTGCCCGAGTTCAGGCACCGGAACACTGGAAGGCATTCGCGCCATTTTGCGCGACGAGATTAATCCCAATCTTGAAGTGTATATTGCGCCGGAATTCTAGCCATGGTCTCGGCATTTTCTCCTGATTTACAAAATAAAATCGACACGCTCATGGCGAGGCGAAAGAGCATCACGCTTGGGCGCGTGTCTTTTGATGGACCTCTGCTTGTGGCCCCCATGTCGGCGATTACCTCGGCACCTTACCGAATGCTGATGCAAGACTTAGGGGCAGGTGGTTCCATCAGTGAGTTAATTTCCTGCCACGGCATCAACTATAAAGGCGTAAAGACTTTACACATGTTGAGCATCGCCGCAGAGGAACGAAATGTCGGCATTCAACTCTTTGGCGAAGACCCTGAGGCCATGGCCCTGGCGGCGAAGCGAGTTGAGGCGCTGGAACATCCACCGAAATTTATCGACATCAATATGGGATGCCCGGTTCGCAAGGTCGTCTCCAAAGGCGCGGGTTCGGCGCTTCTTCGTGCGCCTGAAAAACTGGGAACTTTTTTTTCCACCATGAGAAAGGCGATCCAGCTTCCTCTCACAGTCAAAATTCGCACCGGACAAAATGAAGAATCCATCAATGCTCCTGAGGTGGTGCGCATTGCCCATGAAGAAGGCCTGGAATTTGTCAGCATTCATGGCCGCACCAGCGTGCAACAATATCGCGGCAAGGCCAATTGGGAGCTGATCGAAAAAGTCGCTCAAGAGGCCCCTCTTCCCATTATCGGCAATGGCGACCTCCAAGCTCCGGAAGAAATTAGAAAACGCTTAAACGCCACTCACTGTAAGGCGCTGATGCTCGGACGCGGGCCTTTGCGTTCGCCTTTTCTATTTTTAGAAAGTTATCTCACGCCTGAAGACAAAATTTTTTTCACTCCCGGCGATTATTTTCAAGTACTTTCGCGCTATCGCCAATACCTCGAGGCCTACACTCCCATCGCTAGGGTGATCGAAACGCAAATAAAAAAGCACGTGGTGTGGATGGTGGCGGGAATGCCTGGGGCCTCCCAGTTTCGCTCCCAGGTTTTTGCCTCTGCTGATTTTCCTTCCCTCTGGGCCTTAATTATCCAATACATGGAAGGACTTACCGCCCATCTCCAGCAGCATGGCGAAGGTTTTAGAGAGGCCTTAGATGGTGATTTTATGGAAGGCGGACACGGTTGAGACACCCCCTATAAAAAGCACTCACCCGATTCCCCCCGACGCCTATTTCTGGCAACATGGGATCTTCCGTTTGGCCATTTAGCTAGATTTGGATGAGGCGCCATGTTCCTAAAATATTTTTATTCCTTATTGCTGGTCTTTACACTGGTCACCAGCACCGCAGTGCTGGCGCAAACCGATGGCGACGAAACCCTGCGTGCATTGGAGCATTCCTCTGTCTGGAAGAAACTCAATTCCCATACCCAGGCCCTGCACAAAAATATTATTTATCGCCTGATCGTTAAGGGTTTGAACAGTATTGATTCCTGGGGTGCCGATTCAGTTGAGCTCGGTATCAATGATGGTGTTATCGCCAAAGTCATTTTCACCGTCTATCGCTCGGTGGAAAAAAACTACAGTCCTTCAGGCGCCGCTGATCAATATCTCGTGCGCGATACTTTCAAAATCGGCATGCGCATAGGCTTCGGCTACATCGCCTCGGGTGACGTCTCCTTGGTGCGGCAGTATTCACTCATCTATCCTGTCGCCACCAAACGCGAGGGTGCCTTTCACAATAAATTTTTACTGAATCTCTTTCTCCCTTATCAAGTCGCCAAGCAAAAGCTTCCTCCCAAATATGTCTTGATGGTGGAAGATTTTTTAGAAGGACGCGGTCGACTCAATCTTGGTGGAACTCTGCAAATTCCTGTTGGCCTCGACACCAGACTGTCGATGATCAATCTCCACCGGACATTTTTTGATGCCAAAGACGCAGACTCCATGTTGATTTTTGAAGATCAATCAAACTCCTCCAAGTTGATGACCGAACTCTATGCCGGACTCTCAAGCGCCAATCTGCCGCTCTTCAACGCCTCAATCGAAGGCGGTCAACTGAATCGAACATATATTCGCGTCTCTCGTCCCATTTTAGACAAGAGCTTGGAGGCCGCCGATGCCGTCACTCTTGGAATGTGGGAAAACAATTTGGCCGCCCTCGCCAAGTTTGGAACCATTCGGCAATTTGATGATACCTTTTTAGAAAAATACCATCGCTTCACGCTCTTCGGTCTCGCCTATGTTGAAGCAAGAAGTCGCGAAGACCATTTGGTGGAAAATGTCCCATCAGACGGGCGAACTTCTCCTGAAATTTACGAACGCTATCAGATCTACCGCGACCAAACTGCCAAGTGGATGTGGCCAAGTTCCGGTGAGAAGAAATACAAAAATGTGGTGATCTCAGGGGAACCCGGCGCCGACGGACAAGTCAAACGCGCCAGCATGTTGGTTTCTTTGCGCATCCTCGACTTCAGGGCCAACCCTGACGAAATCGGCCCTGGATATTTGCACATGATTAACACCATCACACGAGAAGATAATTTTCTCAACTTCGACTATCTGATCAAGAAAGGCCACTGGGGCACGACTCAGATAAAGTTTGATATTTATTTTTCCGAGGCCAACTTACAGCGCCTGCAAACTCTCACGCCTGCAGAAATGTGGAGTCATGTGGCGATTGTCACGCATGAACCGAGAATGGCCACAGCGGCCGGGCAAAAAGAACTCAAGAAGCATCTCTGGAAAAATCGTGTGCTGATCCATGTCGCCCACAATATTAAAAGTTTTCTCAAGTCGCTTAAAAAATTTCAAGAGAAACCGAAGGCCATTGAGCAACTGCGAGCACTCTCTACCGCCATTAAAGACGTCACCTACTTGTCGGAAGAGGCCTATAGTCCCTATGCACTCGGTGCTTTGGTGGATATCTTCGGCAAAGACAGCGTTTACTTTTTTGCCCGTTTTAGTATTCCCGATGACTATTTAAAGAGTCTCCCCTCAGAGGCGGTGTTAGAGCGCGTGCGCGGCCCTCGCCCCGGCCCCAACGATGTCTTCCATCCCTTCGTCTTCACCGATGCTCACCAAATTTATTATTTTTTCTAACGGCGCTTGACTTACGCATAACTTACGCCTATGCTTTTGGTATGGGTCTTACAAAAAAACAAATGGACGTGTACCAATTTATTTCCAGCTATCTGGAAAAACATGGTCGCGCCCCGACTCAAAAAGAGATCAAGGATCATTTTGGACTAAAATCTTTCGGCTCCGTTCAACGCTACATCCAGTATCTTGCGAATGCAGGTCTCTTGGAAACAGATTGGAATGCACGCTGCGGGATCAAAGTCCAAAATACTCCTCCTCCAAAGTCTGTGGAAAGTTCTCATACTTCTAATACTGATGATGATGGAGTCATTCCTCTTTTAGGAGGAATTGCCGCCGGAAATCCCATTGTGGCGATTGAAAATCCAGACCAAACCATTCAGGTGCCAAAATCTCTTTTAAAAGGACGCCATCGTTTTTACGCCCTTCGAGTTAAGGGTGATTCGATGATTGAGGATGGCATCCTCAACCATGACGTCGCTATTATTCGTTATCAAGAAGAAGCACAAAATGGTCAAACCGTTGTGGCGATTTTGGATGGTGAGGCGACCCTCAAGCACTATCACAAACATGGCGCGAAAATCGAACTACGCCCGGCCAATGAGCGATATACACCCATTGTCGTCGAGGCGAATCACAACTCACATTTTAAAATTGCCGGAATTCTCGTGGGGATTTTCCGGTCCCTGGCATAATGGGTCCCATTCTTCATGTCGACATGGATTGTTTTTTTGTAGCGTGCGAACTTCTGGAACGCCCGGACCTCGTTAATAAACCCGTGGCGGTGGGTGGCCGACCTGAAGAACGTGGTGTGATTTCAACCGCCAACTATGTGGCGCGACGTTTTGGTGTGAAATCCGCCTTAAGTAGTAAAATCGCCCTGCAACGCTGTCCTGCTCTCGTGCTCCTCAATCACAATTTTTCCAAATATGAATCCAAGGCCCATCACATTCATGAGATTTTCGCCCGTCATACTGATCGTCTTGCCTCAGTGGGACTGGACGAGGCCTATCTCGATCTTTCCGATAAAACTTTCGATGAGGCAGCAGCAATCGCCCGCACGATCAAACAAGAAATTTTGCAAGAAACTCGGCTTGTCGCCTCCTGTGGTCTTGGACCCAATCCTTTTTTGGCCAAGGTCGCTTCTGACTGGAAAAAACCCAATGGTTTTTTTGTTATTTATCCCGAGGATGTGGGAATGTTTCTTGAACAGCTCCCTGTCCGTGCCCTGCCTGGCGTGGGCGAGGTGACTGAATCGCGCCTACACAGTTTAGGTGCGAAGACGACGGGCGATCTAAGACGTATGGGGGAACAAAAACTCGTACACCATCTTGGCAGCTACGGCGAAGTTCTCTTTTTACTGTCGCAGGGAATTGATTCTCGCGATGTCTTTACTGAAACGGCACGACGCTCTCTCTCCATCGAGCATACCTATATTCAGGATTTAAAAACTCTCCAGGAGTGGAGAACCGCCATGGCCGATCTTGTTCAGGATTGGAAAGAACGGCTGAGTGACTATCGCCAAGAGTCTGAAGACGATCGGGCGCTTAAAAATGTTTTTATCAAACTTAAATTCAGTGATTTCAAATCACATACCTTGGCGTCGCAAATTCCCTCAAACATTTGCGAGCTGGAAAACATCTTTGCCAAATTAATCGACGACGCTTTTTGCAAATGGCCCAATCGTCCGGTGCGACTTCTCGGCGCCGGCGGACATTTTGTGGATGAGGAAGATGATTCTGAATGCAGCAATGATGTCGATTATGAACAGCTTGAGTTACCACTAAATTTCATGAGTTTGAAACAAAAGCTGATCGCCTAATCACGGCATATTTATGTTGGGGGCCATATTAGTCGCATTGCTCGGAAGGCTTCCCACGCCCGTAATAAAATTAAAATTGGGACAGTAACCTTTTAATTTTGCCATTTGATCCGTGTAGTTTCCTACTGCCAGTTTGTTGGGTGTGACAACTTGCTCCTTCACGGCCACCTGCAATTTCCCACCACCTGCGCCCCCATTGTTGAGCGGAGAATTACTAAAATTAGTAGCGAGCGTTGCATCTTGAACCTTTTTAAAATTTGCTTCAGCCTTAGTTTTAATGGCAAGAAGGGCACTCGCCGTGCTGCTGATATTTTTCGTTTTCATGCTGGCAAAAAGACTGTCTCGCATCGGTGCGAACTCGGTTTCATCGATAAAACTCTCTCCCACTTTTATATGGTTTTTGATCACCTGGATATTATGTTTAAATTGTGTGATGGCAGTACTATCTTTCTGAAGCACTTTAGCCGTAAAAGCTGCAGATCTTCCGCCAGGCGCCGCTCCGATCTTCATTT
>JAHFAA010000246.1 GCA_023250775.1 Bdellovibrionales bacterium | reverse complement strand
ACCTTATTTGTCGCGAGTGTTTTTACACCTTGATAAAAATGTTGAATAATGTGGGCCATCTGAAAACCGATAGTCGTAGACGGCGCTTGTGTTGCTTTTTTTTCTAAGAACGTTTCAGGAGCAAGGCGTTCATCTGAGATAACAGCACCATCATGCATTCGGATAAGACGCCTTGCCTGTTTTCCGATGGCATCTTCATGAGTGACAATCACTACCGTAATGCCCGAGGCATTCAGTTCTTTTAAGATAGCAATAATTTCTTTTCCATTTACAGAATCGAGATTACCGGTTGGTTCATCGGCAAGGATCATAAGAGGTTGGTTCACAAGCGATCGGGCAATCGCAACGCGCTGCTGTTGCCCACCGGACATTTCATTGGGGTGATGAATCAGTCGCGCTCCCAACCCCACTCGTCCTAAAAGCTTGGCCGCAGAGACATTATCAATTTTCCCCTTCGAATAGAGCAGCGGCAGGGCCACATTTTCAAGTGCCGACATTCGTGGAAGCAAATTGGCCTGTTGAAAGATAAAGCCAATCACTTCCCGGCGAAACACGGCAAGCTCATCTTCGCTAAGATTTGAAACCTCTTTTCCATTAATAGTGTATGAGCCCTCGTCAGGGGTATCGAGTAACCCCATAATATTCATGAGAGTAGATTTTCCCGAACCCGAAGCTCCCATCACAGCAATATACTCACCATCCTCAATTGTCAGCGAGACATCGCGCAAAGCATAGATGACGTTGTCTCCCATTTGATATTTCTTATGTATATTCTTCAGGACAAGCATTTCGCCACCTATCGCACACGACGGCCAGAGAAAGGAGCAAAAGGGCTCCCCCCCTGACCAGATCCTCCACCTGTATTTTTAAAAGCTGCAACCAGAATCACCTCACCTTCAGAAAGACCTCGGATAATTTCTGTGCGTTTCCCATCTGTAATTCCAACTTCAACTTGTTTTTCGTCCGGAGTATTTTGCCCCGATACTTTTACCATAACCGAATATTTGTTCTTTTGAACTCGCAAGGCCTCATTAGGAACTGTGAGAACGTCTACTTTAGAATTCACGATAAAGGTGACATTAGCAGTCATCCCACTACGCATAAATTCCGGAGTCACATCCGGCAGTACATCAACAATATAAGTTGTGACGTTGTTAACAGTTGTTGCATCATAGGCAATGAGGTCGGCATGAGCTTGAATTTTTTGTCCGGGATAGGCATCAAGTTCGATGACGGCCCGTTGTTGCAAACGAATTTGCGCAATGTCGGTTTCGTCAACCTGCGCTTTCACTGTTAAACGGTCCGACATCACAAAAACTGAATCGACGTTTGTAAAGGTTTGCCCAGATTCGACATTCCTAAGAATGATAGTTCCGTTGATGGGGGCAAAAATCGGTGTGGGCATAAAATCTTCCTGCCACTTTTTTAATTCCTTGGTCCCAAGGGCACGAGCTGCATCAAGAAGAGCGGCACGCTCTGTAGAACTCATCCAAGCAAGAATTTGCCCCTTGCGAACAATTTGTCCTTCTTTGACCAAGACCTCTTCGACTCGCCCAGCGACTGGTGGTTTGATTTCAAGACGATTTTCGGCCTGAACAGTTCCTGTCGCAAGCACTGTCACTAGCACTTTTCCACGCGAAACCTGAATCTCTTTAAAGGTGATTCCAAGTGTGTTTTCTTTTTGATACGCAATTGTAAAAACAATGATCATCACAACTATGATCATTCCTAAAATGATCCAAAGCTTTTTTTTTATTGGTATTTTTATCTTTTCATCGCTCATGGAATGACTCCCTTACCCTGTGCTTGCTGCCAAGCCGCTTCTGCCGTCGTAAGATCTTGCTGACTCTGTAAAACGGTTCTTTCGCGTACAATAAGATCGTTTTCGATCAAATCCCAATCCTCAAAGGTCATAAGACCATTGTTGTATTTGCTCCTCGCGATCTCGGCCCGTTTGAGCGCCGCTACTTTAAAACTTTCATCAACTTTAAGTTTTTCAATTGCTTCAATATAGACCGTGTAGGTTTGCTTCAACTTGGCTAGAGTTTGTCTGTCGCCGTTTTCTCTTGTCGACCTGGCAACATCGAAAAGTGCAACAGCACTCTTCGTCGCATAGTAGTCTTTCCCTCCCCCAAAAAGAGGGACGGAAAGAGTTAAACCAAGAGTTCGGTGAGTCTCTTGGGGAAACCAGTCGGGGCCTTGCTTTCCAGTGCTCGCGTTTAGACTTAAAGTTGGAAAAAAACCTGCACGTGCAGCTGTAATGCCAGAATCAGCAACATCTTCTTGGGCGATAAATTGAACATGATCCGGCGTTGAGAGCATGAGCTGCCTAAAGTTTGGCTCGCTCGTCGATGCGTCGAGAGGAACGTTTTCACTAACTGTCAATTCCAGGTCTTCATCTCTTCCAAGTATATTCATGAGTTGTGCCTGAGCAACTCTGATATTGTTTTTTGCCTGAAGCGCATCAAAGTTGGCCTGATTTAGATACGCCTTTGAAAGAAGCATGGAGCCTCTATTTTCTCTTCCACCTTGAAATCGTAACGTGACAAGCTTGAGATTATCTTCACGCCGTTTAATTATTTCTTGTTGTAACGAAAAAGATTGTTCAGCAAAAAGCAATCCTGCATAGGCAGATTTAAGATCGAAGCTTACCTTTGCTTTAAACGTCGTAAGATTTGCTTCCTGTACTCGAACCTGGGCTGCAGCCTGATTAACTTTTGCCTTATCTTGAAGTCCGTTAAACAGTGTTTCGCTGGCCGATATTGTGGCACTGTAGTTGCGTTGAAAATCACTCGTGTTTCCCTCGTTTTTACTGTAATCAAGACTTCCAGTTACCTGGGGAAAAAAGCCACTATAGGCACCACTGGCCGAGTATTGCGAAGACTCGAGGGATTTATAGGCGGACTTTAACGCAGAGTTATTTTTAATTGTTTCATCAATGCAGCTCTGCCATGAAAGAAATTCTGTTGCAACGGATTGCTCCAATGCCATCATCATTAAGATTGGCGCGATGATCCTGCCATAATAACGACAAGACATACCCCTCCCGGCAAAGCGCTGCTAATATTCATTCAGCAAATAGAGATGGTACATACTATCAAGCTGGCTGACTCGATTTCCTTTCCCTAGTATGTTTCGTGCAACTTCCACGGCGTCGAGCATGATGTCGACTTTCTGCTTGTAGAGCTTTTTTATCTCCTTTTTTAGCAATCGTAACTTTTCATTGGTAGAGCTTTTTATTATTAGATTTTGCACAAGAAGGATCTTGGCCTTTTTTAATTTAAGATTAATGTCCTGTACTTTATTTTTTGTGGTGCTTTTCAGATCAAGCAGTTTATTTTTTTGCTCTTCTGTAGGCCAATCAGCATCTTTAATCATTTTATCTATGCGAGCGGAAATATCTTCATCAGCATCAACTTGAAGTTTTGCTTCTTCAACGGCAAGTTCTTTTTTTTGTGCATTAGAGCATTTCATAAATGTTGCGGAGACAATTGCGATAAGAAAGATAATGAGAATAATATCTTTAACTGTTGTCATAATTAACTCCTGATAAGCATATTTACGCAAATTTAGGCCCAAAGGTGATGTGTCGCTATGACTTTCTGTGAGCAGGGATATGATCTAAATCGTCACTGACTCAAGTCATGTTCAGTGAATCTTTAGTGTTTAAAATATTTTCAAGAGGAATAAACGTGAAGCTAAAAATGTGCTTTGCAATTACAATCACCTTGATCTTTTATTGCTGCAACACTTGTGGAATGCGTGTTCATTTTGCGTCAGAAGACTCTGAAATAATAACTATTCAATCACAAGCATACGTAGAAATCGGCCGGTGCAAACTGTGTCATCGTTACGTAGGTAAGGAAACAGTGTATGCTCTCAACTCAAATCCATCGTTTTAAAATTTTGTATTGGAAGGTCTAATGCGATTTAATTTCCAGTGTTTTAGAATTGCATCTCGAAATGGATTTGAAATTGCCACAGTATTTTTTAAATTAGAACCAAAACGAAGATCGAAATCCGTTTCATTAGCAGGACGATACCTAACGAAATGTGCGGAATACCAAACCCATAAAGCGTAATTCCATCCTCTTTCTTCAAACAGATCCATCATGTCCGAAAGATAAGGTCCTGCCCCTGGAACATTGCGATGCAACCCAAATTCATTGACGACGGCAGCCCCCTTTACTGCTTGCAAAAAATGATCTGCAGGAGATAGAAGCGTTTTGAGTGTTGCGCTGTTAAAAGATTCAGGATAACGAATCACTGCGCCGTCTTGATGCGTATAGGAAAAAGGCTCATAGTGATGAAGTGCATAGACGATATTAGGATCGGATGAAGCTTTTAAAAAAGGAATCCAATCTACATGTGCATGTCCCATTGGTTGCAACAAAATTGGCGTTTTAGAATCTACCTTGCGAATCGCTTCAACCAAAGTTGGATACCAATTGTTCCAATCATAACCTGTATTGCGATGTCGCTTATAGAACGTTCCACCATCATAAGTCTTAAAAAATATCTCATTGGCATTTGGCTCAACCATGAGATCATAACCGACAACAATCGCATTATCTTTATAGCGCTTGGCGATTGCAGTCCACATTTCTGCCCACGCATTTCGCGCCGCTTGATCAGTCCATACTGAATCATTATAAAACGTCGCAGGAAACCATCCATTCACAGGATCTGTGCTTTTATCCTCACCAAAAACAAACGTAAATTCATTTCTCCCCGGCCCTGTTCTTATCGAAATAACTGCGAACATATCAGCATCTTGAATCATTTTCAAAAGACGGTCGAGGTTTTCAAAAACTCTTTCATCCAATCTGAAAGGCGGCTTCTCTGTGTATGGCCCAGGATGAGAAATATTGACATAATTAGCACCAAGCGCCGCTATTTCTTTAAAATCACTGAGCGTAAAAGGTGAGCCAAGAGGCCCGCGCCCTTTTGTCCCAAGATCAAGCTCTGAAACAAATGATTGAAGAATATTCACACCTCGTAATTGAGTAGTTTTTCTCCACAAATCAATTTTTTGCTTTGGGAGAGCACCAGACCCTGCACCAAGTATTAGGGCCAAAAATAAACAAATCGAGCTGGAATATTTAAGCATGACGCGAAACTACCTCTATAAAGTTACCCTCGACAATGACCTCAATCATCTATCTTTATAAAGTAATTTCTTCGCCGCGAGAGGCGATCATCACGTTATATTTAAATTCTGTTTCAAGAAGAAGCTTCAGGTGTGACAGTGCTTTATCCTCACCATGATTAAGGATAATTAATTTTGGCGGACGTTTTAAATTGCGAAGCCAATGCTGAATATCAACATAGTCGGCATGGGCAGACAACCCATCGATGCTAAAAATGCTGGCATTTACAGGAATTTCTTGATGATGAATTCGAAGTTTTTCTATCCCATCTAGGAGCAATCGCCCCTTTGTTTCTTCCGCTTGATAGCCAACAAAAATAACTCCATTTTCCTTATGAGGGAGCCGGTCCTTTAGATGATGTAGTACACGTCCGCCAGAGAGCATGCCCGAGGCCGTCACTATAATCATGGGACCTTTCTGCTTTGAAATGTTCTTGCTCTGCTCAACTGTTTGTGTTTCAAAATAATGAGGAGGTGAAATAGGGTCAATAAGTTGGTTATTTTTAACCCTTAAAACGTGATCTTCAGTGTTTTCTAAAAATATATGGTTGGCCGATGTGGACATTGGGCTATCTACAAATACTGGAACTTCTTTAATTCTCTTCGCGGTCATGAGCTTATTGATCAAAAACAGCACTTCCTGGGTGCGTCCAACACTGAAAGCAGGGATAATAACAACCCCATTCCGTTCTAGTATTATTGTCAAATATTTTTCAAAGCTATCTTCGGGAGGCGTCCGAACCTGTAAGCGGTCACCATACGTTGATTCTAATATCAAATAGTCCGTCTCAGTAATGGGAACAGGAGAGCGAAGTAGCTGCGAACGACCACTGCCAATGTCACCAGAAAATGTCATGATTTTAGATTCATTGTCTTGGGTGAATCGTAACTGAACGAAGGACGAACCAATGATATGGCCAGAACGAAGAAAGCGCATATGAAGCCCATTGCTAAGTTCGATCCACTCATCTCTTGGCAGGATTTTAAAAAGAGTTAAAGCGC
>JAHFAA010000245.1 GCA_023250775.1 Bdellovibrionales bacterium | reverse complement strand
AACAGTCGGACCAAATTCTCTTCGAAGAGTTGCAGAATTTTCATTTGTACCAGGCAATTTGGCAGGCCTTCACCGTGCTTCTGCCGATCCGCACTGTCGGGGTCAAAGGCGATGCTCGGGCCTATGAGGAAGTCATTGCGGTGCGCCTCGTCAACTCCAGTGACGGTATGACAGCTAACTGGTCTGACGTTCCCAGAAGCTTTTTAGAAATGGTTTCTTCTCGTATAACCAATGAAGTTCCTGGAATCACAAGAGTGGTCTACGACATAACCTCGAAACCTCCTGCCACTATTGAGTGGGAGTAAGAAGAAGGCTGACATCTCTAGGCCGACTTTGTAACATCTGCTTTTCCCATCAAGAGGTCGTTTAAGTGGATAATCAATCGAGTTTTGCAGCTTCTCACGCGGGTAGTTTTGTTCACCTGCATTTGCACACTCAATATTCATTACTTGATGGTGCCATTCGTATTCAAGACTTAGTCGCGAAGGCGCGTGAATTTGGGGTGCCTGCGGTGGCCCAAACAGATCATGGCAATATGTTTGGTTGCATCGATTTTTATAATCAGTGCAAGAAGGCCGGCATCAAACCCATTATCGGCTCTGAAGTTTATTACACGCCTGGTTCACGGCATGATCGTATCTCTCCCAAGAAAAATAAAAATGTCGGTTCCCAAGATGAAAATGAATCCAATTATCAGATTCATCATTTGATTTTGCTGTGTAAAAATTTTCAAGGATATCAGAATCTGTGCAAGCTCATTTCATCGGCCTACCTTGAAGGTTTTTATTATCGTCCGCGTATCGATATGGATCTCTTACGTCAATACAAAGAAGGATTGATCTGCACTACCGCCTGCTTGAAAGGCGAGGTCGGATATAATTTCTTTACAGGCCAAGATGACAAGGCGATTCGTGCCATCGAAAGGCTGCGTGAACTTTTTGGCGAAGACTTCTATTTAGAAATTCAAAGTAACGGCATCAACGAACAAGAAATCGCCAATAAAAAAATTATTGAATACGCACGCAAACAAAATATTCGGTTAGTGGCCACCAATGACTGCCACTATATGACGGCAGAAGATGCCATGGCGCAAGAAGTGCTGATGTGTATTCAGACCGGTAAAACATTGAATGATGAGGCCCGCATGAAGCTCACCACCAATGAATTTTACTACAAATCACCCCAGCTCATGCGTCAGCTTTTTCAAGATGTACCTGATGCCTGCGATGCCACTTTGGAAATTGCCGATAAATGTCAGGTCGAGTTTTCATGGAAAGATGCCAAGGGAAAACAGATCTATCATCTTCCAGATTATCCGATTGAAACTGGTGAAAGCATCGATGTTTTTTTTCGCCGAGTCTCGATGGAAGGTTTGGAAGAACGTTTTTCCGGCCCGCACTTTCGTAAGTTAGTCGCCCAAGATAATTGGGAGAGTGAACTCAAGCCGAAATATATCGCTCGTCTGCACGATGAAATGCGCATGATTGGAGATATGGGATTCATTGGATACTTTTTGATTGTGTCGGACTTCATCAAATGGGCCAAGAAAAATAACATTCCCGTGGGGCCAGGGCGTGGGTCAGGGGCAGGCAGTTTAGTCGCCTATGTTCTTTTCATCACCAACATCGATCCGCTTCCATACAACTTGCTTTTTGAACGCTTCATTAATCCTGAACGTGTTTCGCTGCCCGACTTTGATGTGGATTTTTGTCAAAATAGACGAGGCGAGGTGATTGATTACGTCACCAAAAAATACGGCACCGAACGAGTCGGTCAGATCATTACCTTTGGAAAGCTTCAGGCCAAAGCGGTTCTTCGCGATGTAAGTCGAGTGTTCGCCCTTCCGTATAATGAGGCCGATATCTTGGCCAAACTTGTTCCTGAAGAACTTCATATAACTTTAACAGACGCTGTGGAGAAGGAACCGAAGTTAAAAGAGCTGATTGAAAGTGATCCAAAAATTCGCCAAATTTTTAATATTTCAAAACGTCTTGAAGGACTCTTGAGACATGCCTCGATTCATGCCGCAGGAGTTATTATTACCAACCGGCCGCTGGTGGAATATTGTCCACTTTTCAGAGGGCGTGAGGGCGAACAAGTCATACAGTTTGATAAAGATTTTGCTGAAAGTATTGGCCTGGTAAAATTCGATTTTCTTGGGTTAAAAACATTGACCGTCATTGAATATGCCACCCAATTTATCCGGCGTGATCATGATAAAGATTTCGATATTGATTCCATCCCATTGGATGATAAAAAAGTTTATGAATTTATCTCGGCCGGAGACACCATCGGAGTGTTCCAACTTGAATCGTCAGGAATGATTGATCTTTGCCGTCGTATCCGCCCGGATAATTTAGAAGATATCACAGCTATCAACGCCCTCTATCGCCCTGGCCCACTTGGCTCAGGCATGGTGGACGATTTCATTAAACGGAAACATGGCGAGGAAGAGATTCAATATACGTTCCCTAATTTGGAACCTATTTTGAAAGATACTTATGGGGTTATCGTTTACCAAGAACAGGTTATGAATATTGCCCGAGCGGTGGCGGGCTATTCTCTCGGTCAGGCGGATATGCTCCGACGTGCTATGGGCAAAAAGAAAGCGGAAGAGATGGCCAAGCATCAAGAAATTTTTAAAGAAGGGGCGAAAAAGCAAGGCCAGGATGAACAGAAGGCAGTGGCACTGTTTGAGTTAATGAGCAAGTTTGCCGAATATGGTTTTAACAAATCCCATGCCGTGGCCTATGCACTCATCGCCTATCAAACGGCCTATCTCAAGTGCTATTACCCTGCGCCATTTTTTGCCGGGCTTTTATCCACAGAATTATCCAATACCGACAAAGTTACACAATATATCCAAGACGCGGTCGCACATAACGTCCAAGTTTTACCTCCCGATATTAATGAATCGATCTGGTTTTTTAATGTGGTTGGTCCCAATTTGCGTTTTGGTTTAGGCGCAGTAAAAAATGTGGGTGAAAATGCGGTTGCTGAGTTGGTTAAAAAACGAACAGAGTCAGGCCCATTTACGAGTTTTATCGACTTTTGTATGCGCGTCGACTTGCGAACCTGTGGCAAACGGGCGCTGGAATCGATGATTTTAGTCGGGGCCTTTGATTCAATTGAAAAAAATTATAATCGTAAGACACTTCATGAAAATTTAGAATTATTTATGTCCTATGCTCAAAAAAGACAGGACGAGATGGCCCTAGGCCAGGCAAGTTTGTTTGATTTTGAACAAACTTCTGAATCTGGTTCGACGATCACCCTAGACGTTAAAGAAGTGGCCGATTTAGATTATCAAGAAAAGTTAAATTATGAGTATCAACTACTCGGGATTTACGTTTCTGGTCACCCACTTGATCGCTATCGTGGTATGATGAAAGAAATGTGTTCTATGGAAATCGCTAAAATCCACGAATTAGCGGGTAGTGATAAACGCGAAATGGTTTTAGCGGGACTCATCACCAATCGGAAAAATATCTTAACCAAAAAAGGTGATCGGATGGCGTTTGCCACCTTGGAGGATTTGTCGGGTAAAATTGAATGTATCATTTTTCCAAAAACTTTTGTCGAATGTGAAACGGTTTTGGCGGGAGATTCGCCGGTCGCCATCACAGGACAGGTCAATTTGGCCGAAACGCCTCGAAAATTCTTCCCCTCAAAAATGAAAAAACTTGATGAGGAGGCCTCACAACGTGTGACGGGAGTGACCGTGAATGTTGAGATGGAAGATTTGAAGGCGCATAAACTGGAAAAATTTCGACAAGTCGTTTTGAGTTATCGCGGCACGGTTCCACTCCATGTCACACTCTTGCATCAGGGAGTCCAGGCAGAGATTTCACTAGGACAAGAATACCTCATTAACCCGACACCACAATTTGCTGCCATGGTAAATGAACTGTTCCAAAAAAATTCAGTTAAATATAGGCTTGGACCGGAAGAGGGAGATTCATGCGTACCACATTCATAAACTGCTCTTGTGCAGTCCTAATTTTTGTAATGACAGGTAACTTCGCCTTGGCACAAACATCAGATAAAATGTTGAACGTTGAAGGAGAAGGCCAATTTCTTTCTCGCCCAAGTGATGAGTGGCAATTTGTGAAGCGCAATTTGTATGCTACTGCGACAGAAGATATTTACAGTAAAGTTTTGACTGAAATTGGCTTGGATAAGGAACTTTTTTGGAAAAAATACGAAGCAAGATTTGAAGAAGCTTTTCGTCCCACCGCGGACGAACTTAAAAAGAAGTATGGTTTTCAAGATGAAAAAAATTTAGAAAAATTACCCAAGTATGCACAATACGAAAATGAATTAAGAGAAGCGCGACTAAATCAAAGGGCCAAATTTGGTTCTCTGTCTCGCGCCATTGTGAGCTATTCTGAGAAGCGCCAATCCCGTTCTACGGCAAATCCAAATTTACGTTTCTTAACTCTTGGGGCCAAAGTCGATCCCGCAGCGATTAATGCAAGCTACTATAGATTTACCAGTGACAATAAAACCCGGAATTTTAACTCGCTGTATGTCTCAGTGGTTTTTTCGTTAAAGGGACTGGAGTGGAAAGACTTAGGTGTGGCCATGGCCGGTGATTTTACCACAGTGGTGGAAGAGCATTGGCGCAAATGGCTGGAAGATGCTTTGAAATCCCAGATTGGTGAGGTGAAGATTATAACGCCAGGTCAGCTAGAAGATGTCCAAGCCTATCTAAAGTCCGAAGGAGAGCTGTCTGATCATCCTGGTCCTCAGGGGGGGGCAAAAAAATTACCGGCGGAGTTTGAAGATGCACTTTTGATGAAAATACAAGTTCATATCGACGGGCAGGGCCCGGATGAAGCGGGCACTGGGATTAATATTAAAATAGACGGGGATCATGTTCTCATAGATTTAAAAACGCGTGATATCGTTCATTCTCAAGATTTTACGCCTGCAGTTCATCGGATTGCGGCCTCTGATGCACAGACTTTAAGTTCGAATGTTGCTAGTACCGTGTATCGAATTCCACTTACCTCTTGGGAAACGCTTGGTAAGGCGGTTGCAACGTTGCCGGAAGCGAACGGCAATATAGTCCTGGCCATTCAAAAGGTTGCATCGATCTCCAACATCTATGCGCTATTAGATTTTTTGGCGCAAAAAGGTGCGGGCCAGGGATTTCAAGGAAAGCTGGAAACCTATGATGGTCAGCAGGCAAAGATTTTGCTGCGCTATCAAGGCGATGTTGAAAAAGTTTTCGAAATTCTAAAAAAGTTACAAGATGTCGATGTAAATAAAAATCTAACTCTGCACTTTGACGATTTGGCGCAACCTTTCGTCATGTCCTTAAAACCGAAAGTTTTAAGCGAGGGAGAAAAATTACAATGATTTTCAGTGCCGTGAAAAAGAAGATTTTATTTTTATGTATTGTCGCTCTTGCGATCGTGGCGTGTGCTACTCCGATTATTCGGCGAGATTCAAAAGGGAACAGAACTGTTCCACAAAGTACGGTAAAGCAATTTACTGGCATCAAGAAGAAACTCGCGCTACTGCGTTTTTTTAATGAAGCTCCCTATGGCGGAGATGATTTGGCCATCACGGTAACTGAAGAGTTTCGCAAGGAACTTAGCAA
Source organism: Bdellovibrionales bacterium (assembly GCA_023250775.1). GTDB lineage: Bacteria > Bdellovibrionota > Bacteriovoracia > Bacteriovoracales > Bacteriovoracaceae > GWA2-49-15. The sequence continues at coordinate 553 of JAHFAA010000245.1, read as the reverse complement.
GGCCGGTGAATTTATTATCGATCCCGAGGCACAAAATCTCTTCGGGACCTCTAAAGAAATTTATGCCGGAGGCGGAGTGAAGCTGGTGCAGTTATCGCGCAAGTCAAAGCAGGCTGGTATCAATATGGTGATCTTTGGCCGAATTGTTGAGGCCCGAGTGCGTGAGCGACCAGACGAGATTGGGATCGTGCGCGAAACCAAATCACATACGGAAGTGAAAATTGAAATCAAGGTTTTTGACGTTAATGCCAATAAAGAAATCTTAAGTGATAGTTTGCAAGGATTTGTTGACGATAGCGCCTATCGGATGTTCGCCACCGATCCCGAGGAGCTTTTGGCCTATCGGCGTGATCTTTTGCGCTATTCCGGCGAAGTTGCCGTTCGCATGGCCATTCCCAAGATCATGGGCATAACCACTAAGTTAGATTGGGTTGGTCGTGTGGCCAAAATTATCGGAAGCAAAATTTATATAAATGCCGGCCGCGATAGCGGCATACAGATCAGCGATATTTTAAAAGTCATTACAGAAGGACAGGAAATTTTTGATCCTGAA
>JAHFAA010000244.1 GCA_023250775.1 Bdellovibrionales bacterium | reverse complement strand
GTATTTCCCTAAAAAGTCTAATCTTGATAATATTGTAGAAAGCTATGTTTATGAGATCCAGGAAAAATTAAATAATCGAGCTAGGAAAGCGCTTAATTACTTAACGCCAAACGAAGTTCTCACTTTAGAATTAAAAAAGGGGCTCTAAATTCTTGAATTCATCTACGTCCCTTATTTACGCATTAAAAAAGCCGGCTTTGGTAAGCCGGCTGGGTTGTATTGTTCAAAGTTGTTTGAGTTAATACCTAATCACTTCTTCAATAGCAGGGAATTCCGACCAACTCCTTGGCCTCATTCACCGTTTTTCGAATTACCTTACGAGCACGCAATCCCCCTTCGTGCAAAACATCATCGATATAATTCGTTCCCATGCCAATAATCTTGGCCCTTCGCTCATGAATCGGTGCGAGAATGTCATTGACGACTTTGGATAGAATTTCCTTACACTCAACACACCCGATTTCACCAGTTTTGCATTCCTTTGTAATTCTGGCGATATCGAGAGGCGCTGTTTGAAGTGCATGATGAAAATTAAATATGTTGCACACATTAGGATCGCCAGGGTCGTATCTTTTGATCCGCTGAGGATCCGTTATCGCCACCTTGAGCTTTTTCCGAACGATATCGGGAGTGTCATCGAGATAAATAACACTCGACGTTTCGCTTTTGCTCATTTTACCCCGATTATCCAGGCCTGGTAGTCGCAAGCCAGCTCCACCAAAAAACTTTGGCAATTGAAACAGCTCCCCGAATGTATCGTTGAATTTCTTGGCCAATTCGCGAGCAAACTCCACATGGGGGGCCTGGTCATCTCCAACAGGCACCAGATTTGATTTGACGCCAAGGATATCAGCGGCCATAAGCACCGGATAAGTGAGAAGTCCTGCATTTTCCGTCATTCCTGCCTCGTGCATCTTATCCCTCTTTTCTTTAAAGTGGGGCATGATGGTTAAGAGATTGATCGGTGCGATACATGACAACATCCAGGACAATTCCGTAATTTCCGGAATACTGGACTGAGCATAAATCGTTGCCACATTCGGATCGATACCGCAGGCCAGAAAATCACGCAGAACACTTTTGACACTCTCCCTGAGTTCCGATGGATTGGTGTGCGTTGTGAGTGTGTGAAGATTAGCGATGAAATAGAAACACTCCATGGCTTTATCTTCGGAAAGTTCCACAAAATTCTTGAGTGCACCTACATAATTGCCCAGATGCATTTTCCCCGTCGCCCTAATTCCTGAAAGAACAATTTGTCTCTTCATTGTGTTACCCTCCCTATTTTTAGCTGTTTATATGAATCTGTTATTAGGTTAGCATGAGACATTCTGCCAACACTAGCTTTATTCACAATGTTCTAGTTATTTAAGCTGATTTTTAATATTTTGTCAACCAACGTGGCAAGCCCCCCAAATGTTTGACAATGACCCTAAACTAATATACGCTCCAAGATAGAGAGAAATAGAGTTCTTTAACTCATTAACCACATCAAAAAGAGGCCATTTTGTCTTTAAACCAACTACCCAGTAAAGGAGAACAGCCATGATCAAAAAAGTGACAAGCCCTGAAAGGATTTATTGTGTTGATTGTAAGTTGACTTTTAGTGGTGAGCGCCCCGACGAAAAAGACGCCATTCGTTGCCCTCGATGCAAAGAAATACTCAAAAGTAGCGAGAGTAGCATTATGCGCACTGGCGAAGAAACGTGCTACTGCACAAATTGCCAAAAGCAATTCGGCGTCATTTCCACAGAAGTCACTCCGGCCTTATGCCCCACTTGCGAAAATCTTGAGGAGAATAAACATAAGGAAACCTGCCTTGGAAGCAAACCCAGGCCCGTATGGCAAAGCTCCGCTGATGATGAATCAATTTGGACGCAAGTTCAAAATTTTGTTGAGCAAAACATTTGCTACGGACAGGATAAGATCGTTGGCTTTCCCGGCACTATCCCCGAATCCATCGCGGTAGAAGTTCACGGTAAATATCTGGAGCGCCACGCTAACAACATCGGCATGCACACCAATAAGGCCACTGGCAATTGTGAACTTGGTTTTGGCGGAACTCAATCTGCCGAAAGCGAAGTAATTGCCATGGTCGCAGATATTATGGATGCGGATTGTCATGAAATTGACGGATATATAACTTCTGGTGGCACTGAGGCAAATATTGTCGGCTGCTGGATGGGCAGAAATGTCAATTCACAAAAGCCAAGTGCAATAATTTGTTCCTACCTCACACACTATTCAATCGTAAAGGCGGCAAATGTTTTGGGAATCGGAACGATTGCGAATCCCAATGGAAGCGGTTTACACCTTCTTGGCACAGACGATAATGGGCATCTCTTACTTGACCAACTCGAACAGAAATTGCACGAATTAGCAAACAAAGATATCGCCAATATAATTGTTGTGGGAAACGCTGGAACAACAATGCTTGGTTCTGTTGATGATATCCCGAAGATGAACAATATCATCGAGGTAATCAAAAAACAGTACCCGGGCGTCTGTATCCATTTTCACGTAGATGCAGCCTTTGGCGGATTCGTAATTCCTTTTCTTGACCGTTTGCCTAAAATCGACTTTTCGAACAGTGCTGTCGATTCGATTGCAATTGACATCCACAAAATGGGACTGGCACCTTACGGAAGTGGCATCATCCTGGCACGCCGCGGACTTTTTGAGAATATCAAATCTGTGGCTCCGTATATCCCTGGCAATGATTGCACTCTTTGTGGCTCAAGATCAGGCGTGATGGCTCTAAGTTGCTGGGCAGCCATGAAAAAAATCGGTAAAGCTGGCTATGAACATTCTGCAGATCGCTTAACCTCGATGGCACATACCATCCGGCTGAAACTGCAAAGTGCCGGTTTTGAAACTTTTCATAATGACATCAATATCGTTGCTATCAAAGGAGATCTACCGCACTCACTGCGTGAAACTTACATCACACATGTGCATGAAAGATTTCCTGTCAATCTTGCAACCCCACTCGATTCAGTCACATCCACAGTTTGGAATATTGTTGTTATGAATCACACAACCATGGAGCTGATCGATGAACTGATCGAAGCTCTTTCAGGAAAAAGCCTCGATCTCTGTGTGGGTTGGTGAAAAAAGGAGCGCCATTTGAAAATATCAATGACCCCCTGGCAGGTTTCGCATAATGTATGCGAAACCTGCTTTTTTAATTTTTTGAAATAAAAAAACCTATCTACGATGAGATAGGGGTGGCAGGCGTGGAGGGATTCGAACCCCCAGCAATCGGATTTGGAGTCCGCTGCTCTACCATTAGAGCTACACGCCCGCGCATAAAAGATAAGCCGTCACAAAGAGCAAACTACGAAAGACAGGACAGAATATATTTTTCGATTGAACCAGCATCGACTGGGCTGTCTCCGGCGGGATAGGTTTCTTGCATACACCGTTCCGCCACTTCTTCGACTTTCATGCCTGCATTGATCATTGGACCAATATTGCAAGCGCACCAGCCAACAAACTTTTCACAACAAACCGCTTGTTCATGCGTCATGGCATTCCTCCTATTGTTGGTTTTTGAATAAGTATATCCTATATTGGAAAGGAGGGATTTGTCAAGAATGCAGAAAAAATCACATAGCTCTTTGCCATGTCCGTATCAATCCCTTGCGTTCTCAGATACAATTTCACTCTATAAAATATTAGCTATTAAATCTATTTCAATTTTTCAATCTTCTCAAGAAAGCCAGTCAGTATATCAGAAAAGGTGGCTAGACTGCTAATAGAAATCCATTCGTTGTCACTATGAGCATCCCCGCCCAATGGTCTAGTGATTATCGTCGGGATTCCTCTGGATGAGAAAAATCTCCCATCACAAGCTGAATGATATTTTTCAGATAAACAAGATTTTCCAGTTTTTAATTTAACAATATCGCGATAGATTTGCACTAAATTATTTTTGTTTGATGCTACAAAAACATCTCCATGGGCAAGAACTTTTATATCCACAGCCTTGTCTAGTAACTTTATAAATTTCAATATTTTTTCAGTAGAATCTTTTTTTGTATACCTGAAAATCATCCGAGCTTTAGCAAAACTCGGAATTACATTTTCCGCTATAAACTCAGACTTAAATTCAATCAACGAGGCAATTGTTTTCCATTGCTTTTCATTTCCTTTTGGAAAGTGATCTATAATTTTATTCACAACTCTTGCAAGATTTTCGGCAGCATTTTTTCCATTCCAAGGCCTTGATACGTGAGAGGAAATCCCCCTATAAGATAGTTCCATATCTAGCACGCCTTTTTCTTCCATTATTAAGCTGTTTAAGTTTTCACCGCCATCTGGTACTATAGCCAACCCAATATCGAGCCTGCTTTTATTCAAAACGAATCCCGTACCACTAAAGCCGCCTCTTTCTTCATCGGAAGTTACTAGTAATCCTACTGAAATTTTTCTATTGCTGATTTTGTAAAAATCATTTATCGAATTCACTATAGCAACTGTTGGACCTTTCATATCGAAAACGCCCCTACCACAGAGCCTATCAGTTTCCTTTCTTAATTCAAACAACTCCTTTTTTCCAACCACAACATCCACATGCACTGCAAAAAGAACATCGAACTTGTTCTTATCGGAAGAATAAAAAAGTTCCGAGTTGTATCTATTATTGCAATAGGACACACTCTTAAAAAACATTGGTAAATTTTTTTTAATTACTGCAATGGCCTTTTTTTGACATTCGTGTTCACCTGTAATTGTTCTCAGGGAGACGAGTTCTTTCAAAAATTTAATATTATTTTCTAATATCATGTCTTTATTTAATTAGGATTATATATAAAGTTTACACTAAATCATTGTTTTTTAAAATATAGTATGCAGAAGAGAAATATCAATTTCTCTTCTGCATTTAAAACATCACACGGGACAAACCAAGATCAGACAATCTCCATCAGCGGGATTAATGCGTTCCAATACCACATTGTCCATCCCGTTGCCGGTGGTTGGCAAGGTGCCAGTAAGTATTCCTCCGTATACTTTACGACCTATCATGTAGTCACATTCATAATTCGACATTTTAAGATGTCCGGCCACATACTTCGCGATGTCCTTGATTTCATTGTCCGGCTCTGCTGTTATTGGATAAACGACTTCAAACAATTTGGAAAGAGCCGTAACGACAACTGGATTTTGCGTCCTACTGACGACAAAATCTACACCCCTCACAAGTTCTTTCGTAAGCCCCTGATAGATTCCCCTGGCCTGATATTCAGCCTTTATAGCAGTTCCTTCGATATACAGAATATTCAACTGATTATGGCGCATGAGAGTGCACGTTCTAAATGCCACTCCAGCGCCGCCACTTTCGCAGTCAAAAATCAATACCAGGAATCCGACATTGAACAAGTGATTATACACATCCTTGCTGAAGTACGTAGAATCCATTTGATTAAAAGCAGATAATGCAACGGAGTAAAATTCGGTAAAAATTTCTGCCTTCACGTCATCTGGAAGATTCTTTCCTGGCATTTCAATTAGAAACGATGCCAGGGACCCATTCCTTACATCTACCTGGATACTATTTCCATAAGATTGTATTTTATTCATTAGTGAGCTTTCCATTTCTTTTTTTCCTTTCAGAGCTGAGTGTTTGTCATTAAGAATAACGATTACCCATGTGATGATTTTTCAAAGAACTAACTTGCTAGTGTATAATAATCTAGCCGAAAGGTCAAATAAAAACCCCTCGTCTTTTTATCCAAGCTAAAAAACTTGGATAAAAGGACAAGAGGTCATCTTGCGGTACCACCTTTTTTGCCTTAATCTATTTTTTCAACGGATTAAAAAAATCCGTCGGAAAAACGGATTAAGACCACTTTACCGACTCAGTTTCCGCCCTTTTTGGCGAACGACATCAGTTTTCCTTTGATTACGGAGGATTGCCGGGCTTCCACTAGCGCAAAAGCCATCTTCCCCGCCAAAGCGGAGTTAGTTGGACCCAATCCTGGACAAAAAATGCCAGGATCCAACTATAGATTTTGACTGATTGTTAATAACTATTCTTAGTATACAACTAATTATAAATTTTTGTCAACCATCTATTCTAAATCTACGCTTCCACATATTTTTTAAGTGCATAGGAATAGCTTTTCCAAAAAAAACTACTCTCGTCTTCGGCGAAATTCAGTTGAACAA
>JAHFAA010000243.1 GCA_023250775.1 Bdellovibrionales bacterium | reverse complement strand
GGTGGCCGATCGTTTTGTATTAATGGATCAAGGTGCGTGTGTGCTGGTTGCTTCCCCAAAAGAATTTTTTACTCATGAGCAGTTGTTGAATGAAAAAGGCATTTGGGTTCCTGAGGTTTCGCGTTTGGCACGCAAACTCCTTCCAGATCAAGAAGAAATTTTTCTAAGTTTGGATGAACTTACTCCCCAATTAGACGGGAAATTTTTTACCGTTCAAAAACAACATAACAACGTTGTCGCCGGCCCCACTATTCTTGAGGGAAAGAACATCCGCTACACCTATCCCGATGGATCAGATGCCTTAAAAGAAATTGATATCAGCATCAACGCCGGCGATTTTCTCGCCTTAATCGGCCAAAACGCCGGAGGAAAAACAACCTTAGCGAAAGTTTTGGCCGGTCTTGCTCATCCTGAATCCGGTCACGTGTTATTTAAAAATGTTGATCTTCAAACTTACGATACCAGTGAGCGTGCGCATAAAATCGGTTATCTTTTTCAAGATCCCGAGCGCCAGTTATTTTGTGATACTGTCGAGCAAGAAGTGGCCTATGGGCCGAAAAATTTTGGACTGGAGCCTTCTGAAATTAATGCACGGGTTTGTGAAAGTTTGGCCTTAGTTGGAATCGCTCATCACGCCAAAGCTCATCCTCTCTCTCTCATTGCCGCCGACCGACAGCGCGTGGCCCTGGCCTCGGTTCTTGCCATGAGGCCTGAAGTGTTGATTCTCGACGAACCGACGGCAGGCATGGATCGCAACTTGAGTCGTGCCTTGATGGAACTTCTGCATAAGCTGAATCAAAGTGGTACGACGATTGTTTTGATTACCCACAATCTTTCTTTGGTTGCCGAGTCCGCCCAGCGAGTGACGGTCATTGGCCATGGCACCGTCTATCTTTCGGGGTCGGTGCGCGATATTTTGACTAAACATGCCGCTCGTCTTGAGCATGTGGGGCTTCGTTCACTACCCATTACGGAACTGGCGGGACGAGCAAAGCACTTCGAACATTTAGTTGAGGCCCTGACCATCGAAGAAATTATTTTGGGTTAAAAAAAAGGCCCGGTGGGTTAAACCGGGCCTTCAATATGATCGTCTTCTTGCGAAGGTTCTCATTAAAATGGGGTGGCTGATGGGGCTCGGCCACTTTGGTCGGTCGCTTCACGCTCCCTCCCGGCGTGGCCTCCCCTCGTTCGCTCAGTCAGGCATCCTGCCTGCCTGTCCGTATTGGACTTGCCTTTGGGCAACTCCAACACGGTCGCTCACTCGCTTCGAGCCCCAGATGTCTAGTCCAGTGAATTGCTCAGTCGCTGAGGGAAACTCCGTGGTATAAATCAAAAAAAACGGGGAGTTATATGCCGGAATCCACGAAATGATGTTTGGTTCTTACTTGGATACATAATGTGAGGTAAATATTAGTAGAAAAAATTAATAATGAAGGAAAACCCTAAAGAAGACTTAAGAGATATGAATATGATGGAATCGGGCAAACCTCAGAGAATGAAGATACCTCGCAATAATCCATGCCCGTGTGGAAATGGGAAAAAATTCAAAAAGTGCCATGGCAAAGACAGCAATTATTACAATGATTGGGAAAATACCTCTGACTATGCGAGGAATATTCAGAAAGAAAAACAATTTGGTAAAGGCAAAACACCAATTCAGACATTATATGGCAATAACAGGGCCGTGGTTGATGGTGAAAAAATTGTTCTGATACCAAAAGAACAAACGATACATGAGTTCTTGTATCGAAACATTATTCAAGAGTTTACATCTTCGTGGCTCAGAGAAGAAAGAGACAAAGTGGAACCCAGACACCCAATAATAAAATTATTTGAAATAACTCAAGAAAAATTTAAGGAATACAAGAATAAGAAACAGGTTGCAATACCCAGCTTTGGCGCTATCTCAAGGCTTTTGAAACTATCATGGAATCTATACAACCTTCGACAAAATAATGCTCTTAAAAATGAAATTTTGACGAAAATTAAAAGAAAAGAAAGTTACTTCGGGTATCTTTACGAATCCGATGTTTATAATTTTCTTATTAAGGCTGGATGCAAGCTTGATTATATAAATGAAAAGGTTGGTGAGGGAGGTGCTTGCGATGTAAATGCACTCTTCCCAAGTGGTAAGAGCTATTCGATTGAAATAACAAGAATCGAACCAAAAGATTTAGTAAATGAAGTGCAATTCAAAGGGAAAATTCATCATATCCTTGCTAAGAAAAGCGATTTTCCTAGGATCGGATTTATTGAGTTAGGTGTCCCAAATCTCAGTGAGGAAGTCGCCAAGGAAGTTATTCGGATTATGGATGAGAAGGAGTCCAATCAAAAAAAAGAAGAACCATATCCTTCCGCGCATATTTTTGTGACAAATCAACCATATGAACATGGCTTAACAAACGAAGGGGCAACATTTCAATTTTTATGTCACGGCTTTAATATTAAAGATTTCAATTTTTGTTATCAATTTAAGTCAGCTTTTGAATATGTTGCTCACAAAGAAAAGTATCAAGATATATACCAGTTGATGGAATCCTTGCATGTCCAATACCAGATTCCAAATTCGTATAGTGGAGAAGAACCGGAGTTTGAATATGAAAGAGAAAAAAAGCCAAGACTTATAATTGGAAATAAGTATGTACTTCCTTGTGATGGCAAAGAAGTCATTGGAGTTCTCGAAGTCGCGTTAGTCAATGAGACTGAAAAAAAAGCTTTTTGCTATTACTGTTTGGAAGATGGGAATAGATATATTTATACAAATGAATTGAGTGATTTAGAGATGAGCGCCTACAAGAGGTCTCCAGACACATTTTTCTGTAAATTTAGAAGGCCTAGTCGGAAAGTGGAAACCTTGCAGGAATTCTTCGATTTTTTCTATGAAACTTGCAAACTCACAAAACGAGATATTCTTTTAGAACATTTAAAGGGAAGAGTTGAATATAATCAGCTAAAGAGAGAATCACAAAAATACTTAGCCATATACCAGGCGGACCTTTATGCAAAAATGGCTTACATGAATGCATTTGACCAGAAAGAGAATTGTTCGATAATTATTGAAGAGAATCTAGTATAGAAAAGCAAGACGTTGTATTTCACGATTTTTTAGTTGCTATAGTATAAGAAGCAAAAATCAGAGGAGGTCCGCATGACATTTTTTATTGTCCTAGGAAATATAGTCGGAATAGAAGACTTTAAGGGGATTTATAAAACCCATGAAGCAGCAAAAGCTTTTGCAGACAAAAGCGGTGGAGAAGTTCAAAGTCGTACTATTCGTGGAGAGCTAAAAGATTCCAAAATTTATATAGCTGAACGTTATGACAGAGGAACAGACCTGATGGAGTTTTTAGACATTTTTACAACTTATGAAGATGCCGTGAGAGAATATAAGCGATCTGGAGATCAAGGGAAAGGCACGGTTCTAGAAAAAAAACTGGATGAACTCTTGTGAAAATTAAAGTTTTTAGAGGCATGAGTTATTTGTCATCGGAATTTTTTAAATCGCTTAAATTTGATGTGCGAGCAGACAAAGCTTCTGGTGATATTGATGAACAAAAAACTGATTTTGCATAGCTGGTATAAATAGGGACGATCTCTATCTAGGCATGTGCTTGATTGCACAGTAGATTATCTTAAAATAAAAAAGGCCCGGTGGGTTAAACCGGGCCTTCAATATGATCGTCTTCTTGCGAAGATTAGCATCTAATGGGGTGGCTGATGGGGCTCGAACCCACGACAACCAGAATCACAATCTGGCGCTCTACCAACTGAACTACAGCCACCATAAAATTCAAGAATCCTGCCTGTTATAATTTTTCATAGGACGCATCGTCAACCGAATTTCCTAGAAGAAATAAGAAAGAAATAAAAAATCTTACATATTTGACGATCTGCAAGTGATATGCTCCAATGGTTTTTGCTATCACTTTCTGAGGGGTTGTCTGTGGGTCTGAGTAATAATCGACACTGTTTAGCGGGTATTCTTGCATTGATGGTTAGTTCGCAAGTATTCGCCTACGGCGTTGGTGTCTCGACTTTCCCTTTGGCACCTCAAAAACGCATGGTTTCAGCAGAATTCTCAGGCGTCATGTCTAATGGTGCCGGCGCCGGAGTTCAGGCCCGTTTTACTCAAAACCTCAATGTTGGAACAACTCTTGATCTTGGGATGGGTATCTCCAGCGGTGAGCGAAGCAGTCGAATTTTTGCAGGAATGGATTACGAACTTTTTCCTGACTATGAAAAACAACCACGTATGTCGATCAAGGTTTCACTCGCCAATGCCCATGAATTTGGCCAGACATACAATCTATTAACCGTCGCTCCCACTTTTTCCAAAGGTTTATCATTCTGGGGAAAAGAAGGTTATCCCTATGTCGCGATTCCTTATGGTGTGTCGCTGAATAATAATACCAAAACTTATGAGACAACCCTCAATCTTGCTATGGGTGCCAATGCACCACTGGCCTTTATTGAAGGATATGAAAAACTGATCGGCAATGTTGAACTTTCTGCCGGTCTAAAAGACAGCTTCACGGCCATTTTTATGGGCGTGAGCTATCCCATTAACTAAGTTTCGCTGAAGATGTTTCCTCGGATCATTTTTAGCGATTTTGACGGAACCCTTACTTATGGATTGAGTTTGGGTTCCTTTTTTTTTAGCATCCTCGATCTCATTAAAACAAAAAAAAGTGAACTCGTGGTGGTGACCGGCCGGTCGGTTTCGTGGGGTCATTTTCTCATGACCCATACCGACATTGTCGCGGTTATCTCTGAAGGCGGCGGAATGCTCACCTTCAGAGATGAAAAAGGCTTGATTCGGGATCATGCCTTATTACCTGATCAAGAATTGAATCGGCTTAAAGATTTTGTGCTCAAGTTAAAGCAGAACTTTCCCGAGGTTTCTCTCTCGACTGATAGTCTGGGGCGTGTTGCCGATCGGGCGATTGAGTTAGAAGTGGCCCGGCCAAAGATGAACGAGCTAGCTGGGCTGATGGATGCGCATCAGATTCACTATTCATGCTCCAATGTTCATATGAATTTTTGGTGTGGCGACATTGATAAGTATAAAGGGATGATGCATTTTCTCGAACACCATCGTGAGGAAGTGAATATCGAAGACTGTATTTATTTTGGTGATTCCAAGAATGACGAGAGCGTTTTTAAGGCCATGAAAAATACAGTCGGTGTTTCCAATATTCGAACAGTGATTGACGAGCTCACCTATAAACCCAACGTGGTGTTAATCGGCGAGCACAACGAAGGCCCTTTTGGGGTGCTCAATTATCTTGATTATTTGTCGCGAAAATAATTATTCACTCGTTCTTTGATTTCTTTTTCAATCGGTTCAAGCTCAAGATTTAAATTCTTTTGAATCCATTCCGACATGTCATAGGGAAGTGGCGAGAGAAAAAGTTGCGCTTTTCCCTGATAAGAAATCTTCATAGCAATGGCATGAAGGGCGTGACGAGGTAATTCCATGCTGGCGTGATCTTCCGCAGAGGCGAGGTGATCTTTAAAACGTTGAAACATTTCGTAGCTACCGAGATAGAGTTTGTCGCCGATCAAAGGCAGGCCGTGGGCATGGGCGTGAACTCGAATTTGATGCTGCCGTCCTGTTATGGGAAAGGCCAACCCCAAGGCATATTTTTCATTTTGCCAAAAAATTTGAAAGTTGGTTTCGGCCTCTTTGCCTTCGGTCGAATTGGCGGGAAAGGTCTGAATAAAAACGCGTTTAGGCCCGTCATCAAGAGACCCCATTCGTTCATTGGCGTTGAAAAAAGCTTCAGACGCGCTCTCTCGGCGTTTTTTTGAAATAAAGAAATAAACCTTTTTCACCCGATTATTTTCAAATTCCAGGGAGAGGAGATTGGCGGTGCTCGGGTTTTTTCCCAGGAGCAGAAGCCCGGAAGTCTCACGATCGATGCGATGGATTGAGTGAATGGTATGGTGATGCAGGCTTTCAAAGTACACCGTGGCACAGTAAAAAAGATGGCGACCGGTAGGATGGGTGGTCATGTAGGGCGGCTTGGAGATCATAATGATATTTTGATCTTCGAAAACAATCGGCGGATCTTCCTGCAGTTGAAGCTTCTCGCCATTCCAATATTCATCCTCTTCACTTGAGCGCTGAATAAAAATTTGGACACGTTCTCCTTTTTGCACACGCGTGGAAGGCC